>DMBB01000251.1 GCA_003446295.1 Erysipelotrichaceae bacterium | reverse complement strand
CATCAGACCGGTCAGGATCATACTGGGTGATCAGATTCATATGACCCAGGATGAGCAGTTCGATCAGTTCATAGTTCTTACAATCGATCTTAACGGCAAATTCGTTTTCTTTCAGTTGTTTGGGCTCTGCATACAAACCTGCCAGATAATGGTCCGCATCACCGCGCTTGCCGTCAGGATACCGGTAGCGGTATTCCAGCTTTTTCCTGCTTTTGATTGGCAGGACCCAGACACCGTCTGTTTCGATTTCCTGCTGCAGCTGTTCGATCTCTGTATGAAGACGTCTGCGGATCTCCTGTTTCTTCTTTTCCAGCAGCTGTTCTTTCTCACGTTTTGTATGAGTGTCATCACTTTCCATCAGTTCGGCAGTTTTGCGGAACAAGACACCGCCAGTGCGCAGCCCGGCAAACGATTCATACTGTTCCAGATATTCATCAAAATCCTTTAATGCAAGGAATGCATTCTGCTTCTCATCCTTGCGGCTGTGCTGTTCCAGGGTATTGCGGACATTGCGGTCTGTCGGCTCCAGATCATACGGCCACTCGATCAGACGGACATGATTCGCTTCACAGAGCTTTTTCTTCTGCTGGTCCAGTTCCCATCTAGCGATCAGTGCTTCCTCCCCTCCGAAGAATCCGATCGGACGGTAATGCTGGATGCCCTGATATTCAATGCCTGTATTCAGAGAAGGAATAAAGATATCAAGACTCTGCAGTCCCAGCCAGTCCGGCCGGTACTGATAGAGCGTATCAGGATAACGCTTCCGTACGGCATTGAATAATGAGAGTTCATGTTTCCACTTCGGCTTGATGATCCCCTGCTCTGTCAGGTCTGTGCGTATCTTTGTCCGTTCCAGTTTCCAGTTGGTATGATACCCATCCTTTTCTTCATACATGGCAATATCCTTGTACCACCACTGGAACAAAGGCATGATTCGTGTCGTAAGATTGAGAAAGAAATCCAGTTCAGAAGTGAAATAGCCGCTGTCCAGGATATGCTTGATATTTCTTTGAACATATACGGTCTTGACCGGGCTGAAGCAGTATGGCAGCACTCCCTGGTAGAGGGCGGTCCTGTCCGGAAGATACGGAGACCTTAACACAGTCCCTTCTTCCTGCAGATGTGTCTGATACCACAGCAAGGAATAATCATACAGTGAATAGCCGCCGAACAGATCCTGTGATGCATTGGTATAAAGCAGATGGAACATCAGCAGGACATCATCCATGTTCTGTTTATCAAAGACAGCAAGGTAGTGTACTTGATCCTCATCCGGAAAGAGACTGTGTATCGGCTGAAAGACTCTTGCCCGTCTGCATACTTCCGTAATGACAAAGAACTGTGATACATAGCTTTCCGGGAACAGGAAGCATGCATCATGGTCTGTATCATATGCAGAAAACTGATCCAGGAATGCTGTGACATACGGGTTTTCTTCTTTAGGAAGCTCAGCCTTTGCGATGCATTCTTTTGCGGCATATCGGTACGGCAGATCATTCAGTGACAGCTGCACGAGAAACCTGTCATAATCATTGGCAATGTATTCCTCTCTGAGTTCATCAAACCCGTCACGGAAGCTTTCATGTTCTGCCAGCAGCTGATCCAACGATGAAAAGACCGTCTTTTCATGATACTGGGGATACTTCTCCCACAGCATATCCAGCCGGTCAAACGTGTATGACTCGTTCGGTTTTTCATGAACCGGATATTCGCTCATCATCTTCTCTCCTGCCTGCTCAGTATACCATTGCAGGACCGGTCCGGTCCTGTTTTCAATCACGGCAATAGCAAAACAGTGTCCCTCCTCATTCCAGATAGACACTGCTGTATGCTTTATTTTTCATTCTGACATTCATTCTTCGGCTTCTGTGTAGAGAGAAACACGCCGGCAATGATCACTGTTCCTCCGATCAGATGCTTCAGCGTGATCGTTTCATGCAGGATCAGCACGGAAAGCACGACACCTGCTACAGGCATCAGATTCATGAGAGAAGCAGCTCTTGCGGCACTGACTTTGCGCAGACCGTAGTTATATAGAAACAGTGCAGCCAGTGAACAGATCAGGGAAAGATACAGTACTGCAATGACTGCGTTTGGCGTCACAGACCATCTCATGTTCTTCTCAAACACAAGCATCGGGATAAAACATACCGTGCCGATCAATGTCTGATAATACGTCACGGTAAAGTCATCCGGCTCATCGGAGATCCGCTGCGTCATGTAGTTGTAGCATGCCCAGAGACACCCGTTGAATGCGATCAAAGCATTGCCTGCCATTGATCCGCTTCCATCATTGCCGGTCACTGTCAGAATGATCACGCCGCAGACACCCATCAGGATGCCCAGCACTTCATTCCTGTTTGTTTTGAGATGAAAGAACAGAATGCCGATCAATATCGTGATCACCGGATACACAGCTGAGATCAGACTGGCATCAGAGGCACTGGTCATGCTTACGGCAATATTCTCCAGGGCATAGTAAACCGCAATGCCCGAGATGGCTGAAAGCGTCATAAATTTCAGATCCCGCTTTGAAGGAATGTACCTCTTCCTGCTCAGTCTGATCACAAACATGAATACGGATGACAGGATGAAACGGATCAGACACAGCAGCAGAGGTGAAAAAGCCTCCAGTGCTATTTTGGAAGCGATATAGGAAGAACCCCAGATACAGACTGCCGCAATCAGGGCAAGGTGGTTTTTCAGATCAGTCATGCAGCAATTGTATTACAGATCGTTTTCAATACAAAACAGAAAATGATCTGTTTTCGCCTTTTCTTCAGGCATTCTGCAGACATATGAAAATACGAAACAAGAACAGACACATATCAACGGAATACTAAAAGCCGGAATCCATCGACTCCGGCTGATGCATATTTCTGATCAAATTTGTTTATTCTTCCCTCAGATACGTATCTGTTTCATTCAGGTTCAGGTCTTCGATCCAGCCTTCCATCAGATCTTCATACCTGTGGATACGGATCTGTATCAGGTCTTCTGCCTCGGCAGCCAATAACTGTTCATACCGTTTCTGATCCATCATGCCCTGACATACATGACCGATCATTTCCTGATCTTCACTCTGGGTAATGATCCACTGACAGAAGTGGTCAGTTTTCTGCGGTTTCGTCATCGTCTTCTGCTTCTACTTCCGAGATAATGCACTCATTTCCGGTCAGCAGGTATGTATGCGGACTGCCGCAGTTCGGACAGGTCCTGCCGTATTTAACAGTCTCATACGTCGACTTGCAATCCTCGCAGTATGTCACTGCAGGCAGGGTCTTCAACTTCAGTTCTGATTCCGCAATGACCGGATAACGGACCTTGAAGTAGTTCCAGCAGTCAACGAAGTAGTCCGTCATAATGCCGGAGACTTCACCGATCTCCAGCGTGACAGAACCGATCTTCTTCAGATGGTTTTCTTCAGCCAGATCAACGATCGTCTTTGCGCAGTGTGTTACGATCCCAAGCTCATGCATGTTCGTGCCCCTTCAAGGAAGCAGCCTGTTCCAGCAGCCACTGCTCCAGCGCTTCCATTCCTTCACCTGTCTTGGCTGATACAGGGAAGATCTTCATATCCGGATTCAGGTGGGAAACATGTTTCTTCACCAGATCCAGATCAAAGTCAAAGTATGGCAGAGCATCCATCTTTGTAATGACCAGCGCATCGCTCTTTTCAAACATCAGAGGATATTTGAGCGGCTTGTCATCACCTTCGGGAACAGACAGGATCATGACGCATTTATGCGCACCTGTATCATATTCCGCAGGGCAGATCAGATTGCCGATGTTCTCCAGGAACGCAATATCCGTGCCTTCCAGATCCATCGCTTCAATGCCTGTTCTTGTCATTCCGGCATCCATATGGCACATGCCGTCGGTATGAAGCTGGATGGACTTTGCGCCGAGAGCTTCGATTCTTTCGGCATCCACACTTGCATCGATATCTGCCTCCATGACCGCAATTCTGACTTCATTTTTCAGATCGGTGATGATCTTTGAAAGAAGTGTGGTCTTTCCGGCACCCGGTGAACTCATGACATTGATCAGGAATGTTCCTCTTTC
>DMBB01000394.1:2026-9453 GCA_003446295.1 Erysipelotrichaceae bacterium | reverse complement strand
TATCAGGGATGAAAGCCGAACCATAATGCAAACATTGGATCTGGTTGAAAAGGTATTCGGTCTGGATTGATGTGAATGAAAAACTTGAACCTTTAACTGTCTCAAAATATGCGACAGTTGAGGTGGTACAATCAAAATCCAGTTGAGACGGTTGTTCAGCTTTCCAAATGAAACATATCAAGTGAGAAGATACGTGTGGAATTCGATCTGGAAGATATGGATATGTCCAAATTCCGGCAAGGTGCTTCATATGAGCAGATCCAGGAGTGGGTGCAGGAGAAGTATGTATTCCATGTGACGCACCTGAATATTGCGAAAACAAAACGGAAGTGCGGGATCATCGAACGGCAGAACTATAATCTTCCGAAAAGTGAGGACAGCCGGTCACCGGAGACACCGAATGAGAAGGAAGAGGCGATCATAGGGGAGTTCAGGCATTTTCAGATGGTCTGAGTTTCTTGCATATGAGGCCACAAGAATTAATTCGGATTGGTTTATGTTATGAAAAGCGAATTAACAGAGTTGATGAATCTGATACCTGCTGTTAAGGACTGGCATTCGATAGAGCCTGTCAATAAGGGCTGGTCGGATGATCAAAAGTATCGGGTCATAAAAGAAAGCGGCGAGGCGTGTCTTCTTCGTCTGGCAGATGCTTCGCAGTATGAAGCAAAGAAAAAAGAATATGAGATCATTCGGAAGTACGCGTCTCTCGGGTTCCCAATGTCACAGCCTCTTAGCTTCGGAATGACAGCGGATGGATTTCAGATTTATACGATTCTCTCCTGGGTCGAAGGAAGAGATCTGGAAGTAGTGCTGCCTGAATTATCGGAGGAAAAGCAGTATCAGCTGGGGAGAGAAGCGGGCATCATTCTGAAGAAAATCCATTCCCTGAAACTTGATCCAGAAGATGCTCCGAAAACAACCAAGAAAGAGAAGAAGCTTCTGCAGCTCTCTCAATATGAACAATCAGATGTTAGAATCAACGAGGATGAAACGGCAATTCAGTATGTGAGGGACAACATTGATCTGATCTGGCAAGAGCCGCCGGTATATCTCCACGGCGATTATCATCCCGGAAATCTGATTTACATGCCCGAAGCAAAGATCGGAGTGATTGATTTCAATCGCTGGGAAGTCGGAGATCCATTTGAAGAATTTTATAAACTGGAAAGCTTTGGAAGAGAAGTAAGCATCCCTTATTGCGTAGGCCAGCTCGATGCATATTTTCAGGATCGTGTTCCGGCAGACTTTTGGAAGACACTTGCGGTTTATGTGGCTCATGCATCCCTGTATTCCATTAAATGGGCTGAAAAGTTCGGGCAAAATGAAATTGACGGGATGGTCAGAAGATGCAAAACTGCTTTTGCGGATTATGACGGGTTTACGGCTGTGATTCCCATTTGGTATAGGGAAGCAGGTAAGAAAAAAACTGTTTGGATTGGAAATCAATCATGCTGCAATTTGGAATGACCGCATTGATAGAGAAGCCTCATAAAGGGGCTTTTCCTGTCTTGGTGAAAGCGTGAAAACGCGCAGCTCGCACAAAGTGCGATCACAGGGTCTGGGGAAACTCCCCGGCAGAAGGCGGATACCCATAAGAATGCTTTTCAGCTTCAAAAATGATTGGGGCATCTGTCTGACAACGCTGGCTAACAAAAGCGCAAGACGTTCACAAATCGTGACAGCCATGCGCTTTTTGTGCATTTGTGGTTTTAAAGGACAGCAGGTGAATGTCATGTATGAAAAGCCATCACCTGGCATTGCCCGGGACTATATACGATCATCCCGGTTTAAGTCTGCTGCAGAATATGCATTCACTTATTCGGCGTCAGTGATATCAAGAATTGAACAGTTTCCGTTCAGATCCCTGTAAATACTAACGATCGTTTTCCGGCTTTCAGCACCTGGTACAACAGTAACAGCATCACAGAGGAATCTGTAGTTCATTCCAGAGACGAGCTGTGTCTCCAGCAGTTCAATCGGTGTATATTCCACACCTGTCATGCCTTCCATAGCTTTCTCAAAGATATCCATCATCTCATCGGTCATCGTACCGTCTTCTGCGGGCGCCCAGGTACCGGCTGCTTCTGCTGTCTGTACAGGCTCTTCCTTTACTGTTGGCATCGTCTTCATAGGAATGCATTGCCAGATCCATCAGTGATTCCAGTTCGGCAGACATTGCCGTTTCCGCTGCGATGCAGTTTTCGAATACCTGTACGGCATCCGCTTCACTCCAGCCCAGTTTTGTAAGATAGTGCACGGACTCCGCTTTATAGCCATCATATTTTCGCTGCACATCTTCACTCATTGTTTCTGCTTCATATTCATGCGGATCCTGAAGCAGAAGTTCACCCCAGCCGCGGAAATAGGCTGCGCCGATATACTTATGCGACCGTCCGTATTCCTGATAGTTCATATACCTCAGCGGCAGCGGGACATTGATGCTGCGGGAAGGATCTGACAGGAATTCGGTCAGTTCATCAAGCGTTGAAATACTGCGGATATTTTCCACAACTGCTCTGAGCGGCTCCACACCGGCCTTGTTTCTGGTGTCCCAGTCTGTGAAAGCACGGTAATACTGCTGAACGAGCTGCTGAGCATGGTTGTCGGAATGATCATCCTGCATGACCTCCAGCATTTCATCTGCGATCTTCTGGGCAGTGTTCTCCTTTTTCCCGCCGTTTTTCATGTCCATATGGAAGTCATAGTTGACGTACAGATAGAAATTATCCTTCGGAGAGCGTTGCATCCCTTCGTAGATGTTCTCCTTCATCTGTGAATCCGGCCAGGGCTTTCCGCCTTTGGCTTTCTCGATATCCTCCGGTGTGCTGACATCGGTTTCTTCTGAAAGGTCAGGGTCCTGTGACGGTACAGAGAGTGTTTCGGAAGCAGCAGTACTTTCTGGCGCTGCTGCAGGGTCTGTCTGCGGTTCAATCAGTAATCATGCAAAATGATTGGGATATTTTATTGACCGGCGGTCACATCATGAAATAATCTTTCAGAACCTTTCTCAGTCCTGCAGACGAAACAGCATTTTTCGGGCAGGCTGCCTGCGGCGGGATCTGATGCTCAATTGAATGCTGAAAACGGCACAGCAGACATGGTTTTCTGCCCGAGTCCATAGACTTGCAGACCCGCTTGCAATAATTCAAGTGAGCCGGGCACAGAATTCTGTATAATAACATTGTCAGAGAAGGCGGGCTGTATCAGCCTCATTGCATCAAAAACGATGCACCGGCGCAGGATCGCTGATTAATTGCCCGAAAAAGAAAAATCATGCATGCAAAGCAGCTTAGGCCAGAGAACAGCTGTGCAGTTAAGAGAGGTATTTCGGAATGACATCCACGAAAGTTGATAAGGCATGCATCAACGATGCGAATGCACTGGTGAAAATGCGGATCGCATATCTGAAGGAAGACGGTCACGCTCTTGATGAAGATACTGCTGTTTCCATTGAGAAGGATCTGCTGCCTTATTTTCAGGAACATCTGAATAAAGATCTCTTTGCTTATGTGATCAGAGCAGGAGAGGAAATTATTTCGTGTGCTTTCCTACTGGTGGTTCTGAAACCGATGAGTCCTGCCTTTATCAACGGCAGAACAGGCACAGTACTGAATGTATACACATGCCCTCAGTACCGCAAGCAAGGATATGCAAAAATGATCATGAAGGCATTGCTGGATGATGCAAAAGAGATGAAGCTGTCTGTCATCGAACTGAAGGCAACAGAAGCAGGCTATCCTCTTTACAGATCGGTCGGGTTTACGGATGATGTTTCCGGATATCATCTGATGAAATGGAAAGATGCGTCATTGAAATCGTAAATATCATGGAAACACAGATGAACAGGGAATACTTTCTGACGACAGAAAGGATCGGATTCTCACGGTGGACTGCAGAAGATCGGGATCTTGCTGAACTGCTGTGGGGAGACGAGAATGTCACACGTTATATCTGCAGCAACGGAAGGTTCAGTCAGGAGGACATTACTGCGCGTCTTCAGCTGGAGATACGGAATGACGAGGCACATCATATCCAGTACTGGCCGGTATTTGAACTACGCACAGGAAAACTGATCGGATGCTGCGGACTCAGACCGTTCGGAGCAGGAACATATGAGATCGGTTTCCATTTGAAACCTCAATTCTGGCGTCAGGGATATGCCTATGAGGCAGCCTGTGCAGTCATTCATTATGCTTTTTCCGTCCTGCATGCAGAAGCATTATTTGCCGGTCACCATCCTGATAATCACCCCAGCTGCAGGATATTGGAGAAACTTGGCTTCAAATATATCGGCACAAACTATTATCCGCCAACCGGTCTTTATCATCCGTCTTATGAACTCAGAAGACCATAACCGGCATAAAATGAAAAAATTGATTGATCATGAGGTAATGTATGGCATCAAGCAAAGAATATCTGGAATTTATTCTGGAACAGCTTTCCGGTATGGAAGGCATATCCTATCGCCCGATGATGGGCGAATACATCATTTACTGCAACGGCAGGATTGCCGGCGGCATTTACGATGACCGTTTTCTTGTGAAACCCGTTAAGGCCGCAAGGGAAATGATGCCCGATGCGGAAACGGAAATTCCGTATGAAGGCGGAAAGGAAATGCTGCTGGTTAACCGCGTGGATGACAGGGATTTCCTGTGTGAACTTCTGGAGGCCATGTACGAAGAACTGCCTGTACCAAAGAGAAAAAAGAAAGCATAACGTTATTTCGTTCAGAAAACAGCTGCTGCCGGATCATCCGGCAGCAGTTTTGTTATGGTGTAGCCCGTCGACGTAAAAATGACTTAAGGTGCTGACCTTAAGTCACTTTGTTCCGTATATCATTCATTTCGGTGTACAGACTATTCTGCTGTTATGATTTCAATGCCCTGACTGGTGAGCACCGTTCTGATGTGCTCTTCCAGCAGGTTGTCGGTGATGACTGTCAGCGGACAGCGGAGGTTCATCGGAACAGTACCGGCGGACCGGAACTTTTCACTTTCTGTCAGAACAACAACTTTTTCCGCAGAACCGCTCATATCACGCACCGCCTGGGCACGCATCTGATCTTTGTTTGTAAAACCTGCTCTTTCGCTCCAGCCGTCTGTGCCGATCAGGCATAAAGGCACATTGTAGTTCATGGCGGAGTCCCGAATCATCGGTCCGACGAGACATTGTGAATCTTTCTGATAGATTCCTCCGAGCAGAACGATCTGTACGTTATCCTCTTCCCGGATATAATCCGCAATGAAGGCACTGTTCGTGACGATGGTCACGTTCTTTTTTGTCTGAGCGATTGTCATGGCAGCCAATGCACAGCAGCTGCCGCTTTCGATCATGACGGTGTCTCCGTCACGAATCAGCTCCGCCGCTTTTTCTGCGATTTTTGTTTTCTCTTCATAATGATAGGCTAGTCTGCTGTTAATATTGTCTTCACTGTTCAGCTCCGCAAACCCGTGAACTCTGCGGATCAGATGTCTTTTTTCAAGTTCATCCAGATCCTTCCGTATCGTGACCTGGGATACACCGAGCAGACCGGAAAGTTCAGCCACTTCAATGCGTCTGCGTTCTATGAGCAGGTGCAGTATTTCTTTTTCACGTCCTTTTTTCATAACTGTCTCCGGTTTCTATTTTATATAGATCTGCTTATGAATGAAAGTTAAAAGAATGCGTCTATTCCATGATTCACGTAGTGCTTCCGGTAATCTTCCAGATCTTCCCGGTGAAATGCAGCGACATCCTTATAGGAATATTCACGGCCAAGCTGATCATATTTGTTTTCACCGAACTGATGGAACGGAAGAAGCTGACATCTGGAAGCTCCGGCACGCTTCAGACATTCAGCGATGCCTTCTGCATCTTCTGCTGAGTCATTGAATCCGGGAATCACCGGAACTCTGGGAAGCACGTTCCTGCCTTCATCCAGGGCATATTTCAGATTGGACAGGATCAGTTCATTGCGTACAGCTGTGCCTTCCTTATGCTTTTCACTGTTCCAGTGCTTGACATCAAACAGGATTGTATCGAGGTAGGGCAGAAGCGACGCAAATACTTCCCGTGAGGCATATCCGGTTGTTTCGCAGCATGTATTGAGACCTTTATTCTTTGCGGCCTTCAGCAGACTCAGTGCAAATCCGGGCTGGGTAAGCATCTCTCCTCCGGAAAGTGTGATTCCGCCGCCGCTTTCCTCATAAAACGGAAGATCCTGCATCACAATATCGATAACTTCCTGCACGGATTTCAGCTCGCCCTCATTTTTCAGTGCTTTTCCGGGACACTCAAGCACACAGCTGCCGCATCCGGTGCATTTATTCCGGTCTATGGTGACCCTGCCATCCTGAAGAGTGACAGCCTGCTGCGGGCAGATGCTCATGCAATGATGACAGCCAGTGCATTTTCTGCTGTCCCACATGATTTCCGCTTTTGCTGTCTGACTTTCCGGATTTGCGCACCATCTGCATCTCAGGGGACAGCCTTTCAGGAAAACAACTGTCCTGATGCCGGGACCGTCATTGAGGGAGAATTTCTGAATGTTGAATACAATGCCGTGATCCTGTTCCATATATGACACCTCACAGACACAGCATAATGGATGATCGGCTTCATGTCAAAGAAAAATTACGAATGAAAGTAAAAAGAGTTACAAAGAGAAATATTTGTATTGACAATCGTATTATTCCTTCGTATATTGTAGTTGCAACGAAACAAAATAAAGTTTCGAATGAAAGAGGAAAACGGTATGGAAAACAAAGAACATTTCGGATCACTGACAGAAAGAATGCAGGCATTCCGTGAGGAAGTCCTGGATGAAAAACCTTATGTAGATGCGGAACGTGCTGTTCTTGCGACACAGGCATATGAAGAGAATAAAAATCAGCCGCGCGTCATGATGAGAGCACTGATGCTGAAAAAGATTCTCGAAAACATGACCGTTTATATTGAGGATAAAACGCTGCTGGCCGGCAATCAGGCAACCAAAAACAGAAATGCTCCGGTATTTCCGGAATACACATTGGAATTCGTCATGAATGAGCTGGATCTGTTCGAGAAAAGAGACGGTGACGTTTTCTATATCACCGAGGAGACAAAGCAGCAGCTGAGATCCATCGCTCCGTTCTGGGAGAATAACAACCTCAGAGCCAGAGGTGAGGCGCTGCTTCCGGATGAAGTGTCCGTATTCATGGAAACAGGCGTCTTCGGAATGGAAGGGAAGCTGAATGCGGGTGACGCACATCTGGCTGTGAATTATGAAAAGGTGCTGAAGGAAGGTCTGAAGGGATACGAAGAGAGAACAAGAGCCCTGAAAGCGGGTCTTGATCTTGCGGATCCGGAATCCATTGACAAGTATGTATTCTACAAGGCAGTCCTGATCGTGATCGAAGCCGTGCGCGAATTCGCACAAAGATACAGTGCTCTGGCTGCGAAGATGG
>DMBB01000394.1:733-1903 GCA_003446295.1 Erysipelotrichaceae bacterium | reverse complement strand
GCAAGAGTTCCGTATGAACCGGCTGCGTCCTTTAAAGAAGCGGTACAGTCCGTCTGGTTCATCCAGCTGATCCTTCAGATCGAATCCAACGGTCATTCACTGAGCTACGGAAGATTTGATCAGTACATGTATCCGTACTTCATCAATGATCTGAAGAGCGAACGGATTACAAGAGCTGAAGCACTGGAACTTCTCACATGTCTGTGGATCAAGACACTTACGATTAATAAAGTCAGAAGCCAGGCACATACGCTCAGCTCTGCAGGATCTCCGATGTACCAGAACGTTACGATCGGCGGTCAGACGACAGACAAAAAGGATGCGGTAAATGAACTCAGCTTCCTGGTGCTGCAGTCGGTTGCCCAGACACGTCTTACCCAGCCGAACCTGACCGTCAGATATCATGCGAATCTGAACAAAGCATTCTTCGATGAATGCATCGAAGTCATGAAGCTCGGATTCGGCATGCCTGCCCTCAACAACGATGAAATCATCATTCCTTCCTTTATCAGCTGGGGCGTGAAGGAAGAAGATGCCTATAACTACAGCGCAATCGGCTGTGTTGAAACAGCTGTACCCGGCAAATGGGGTTACCGCTGCACCGGCATGTCCTATGTCAATTTTCCGAGACTTCTGCTGTGCGCTATGAACAATGGCGTGGATCTGACCAGCGGAAAGAGATTTACAAAAGGCTACGGTTACTTCACCGAATGGAAAGACTTTGATGAACTGATGTCCGTCTGGGACAAAACCGTCAGGGAGTTCACAAGGTACAGCGTTATTGTGGAAAATGCGATTGATAAGGCAAGCGAACGGGATGTACCGGATATTCTCTGCTCAGCTCTGACCGATGACTGCATCGGCCGAGGCAGGACAATCAAGGAAGGCGGAGCCGTCTATGACTTCATCTCCGGTCTCCAGGTCGGCATCGCCAATATGGCAGATTCCCTGGAAGCAATCAAAAAGCTGGTTTATACGGAAAAGAAAATCACAGCGGAACAGCTGTGGAATGCGATTCTCGATGACTTCCGGAGTGAAGAAAACAGAAGAATCCAGGAACTCCTGATCGATGCGCCGAAATACGGCAATGACAATGATGAAGTGGATCAGCTGGTTGTGGATGCCTACGAAAGTTATCTGGATGAGATCAGAAAGTATCCGAACACAAGA
>DMBB01000394.1:0-664 GCA_003446295.1 Erysipelotrichaceae bacterium | reverse complement strand
ATGCAAGAGGTCCGATCGGCGGCATCCGTTACGGCGGTACTTCTTCCATCTCCGCGAATGTCGGGCAGGGAATGGGCACCATGGCAACTCCGGACGGCAGAAATGCTCGTGAGCCTCTGGCAGAAGGATGCTCTCCGGCACACAACGCTGATAAGAATGGTCCGACTGCAGTCTTCAAGTCTGTTGCCAAACTGCCGACGGAAAAGATTACAGGCGGCGTGCTGCTGAACCAGAAAATGACGCCTCAGATGCTGTCGAGTGAAGAAAACAAACAGAAACTGGAAATGCTGCTGAGAGCATTCTTCAACAGACTGCACGGTTATCATGTGCAGTACAACATCGTATCCAAAGAAACACTTCTGGATGCCCAGGCACATCCGGAGAAGCATAAGGATCTGATCGTCAGAGTAGCCGGATACAGCGCATTCTTCAACGTACTCTCTAGAAAGACACAGGATGACATTATTGGAAGAACAGAACAGTCACTGTAAGAAGAAAGAAGGAAATAACATGAAACTGTTTATAGATGACGCGAATATTGAAGCAATTAAAGAACTGAATGAGTATTATCCCATCGACGGCGTTACAACCAATCCCTCCATTCTTGCAAAAGCAAAGCGTGATCCCCGGGAAACATTAAAGGAGATCCGTTCTGTCATCGGAG
>DMBB01000225.1 GCA_003446295.1 Erysipelotrichaceae bacterium | reverse complement strand
TAAACAGCATTCTGCTGCCGTCATAACCAGCTGAGGCAGCTTCATAGATCCACATATGCTGTTTCAGTATTTGTTCAGAACACAGAAAACAAAGTCTGATATCCGGATACAGATATGTCACCGTATATGCAGATAGATGCAGGAATGTTTCATACGTTCCTTCGATAACGATCCGTTTGTAGGAAGTCAGTGCATACACCGCCGCTGCTTCCGCTGCCTGATCGGCGGCCGAATTGATCCTGGCAATGATCTGCTGTAGATCCTTTTCCCTTGTGACAAGCGGGTTTTCATAGTTTACTCTGATACGTCCTTTTGCCATACCGAAGCACAGCAATACATCTGTATCATGATGACAGTAGAAACGATTTTCTTTCATATACTGTTCCGTGCACATTTCCGGCATCAAAGTCACGGCAGCTGCGTAGGAATTGTATCGCCTGACATATTGGTCCATTTCATTGATCCATTCTTCCGCTTCATCATGGAATTCCGCGATGATCCGTTCTCTTCGGATCCGTTTCTGTTTCTTTTCATATCTTCTCTGCAGCGGATTCCACAACAGTGCCGACACCAGCATCACAGCCGGCAGAAGCACGGATGGAAGGATCTCGATGAAGCTGCGGCCTGCCATATAGGAGCGATAGGCGTTCAGTGATCCTGCCGTCAATGAGGCAGAAGCCATCATCAATGCCGGTGCCATCGACAGGAATACAGAAGAAACAATGCCGTCATCATTGATCTGGGGAACCTTCAGATGGCAGTCAATCGCAGGCCTGCGGGGAGCCGGAGCGTCATAGTGATATTGCATCATCGGTATTTCCGGTATTTTCTGAGCATCAGGTTTCCGGACATATCTGATCAGTGTGTCCTGCAGCGGCAGCAGACCGCTGATCATCATAAAATCCTGATGAAACACGATGCGCAATGAGAAGAACGAAAAGACGTCACCGCTTTGAAAACCCGCTTCGTCCCTAATGATCCTGCCGTTGAGATCCGCTGCTGCCAGTCCTTTGTTTTTCACAATGACATGCCGGGATGGATCAATCGTGAACGCTTCGGTGCAGATCAGCGGCAGATCGTAACAGATGTCATCTTTCAGTGAAGAACCAACTGTCAGCGGCTTGCCCGGATACTGGTATTTCACATAGGCATTGTAAGAAGGAAGCGTCGGCACAAAATACAGGTCAGCGTAGGTTCCCTGCTCATTGCTGCTGATCCTGATTGCGGTATTCTCCCGCATCGGATTCCGGCGGTCTGCTCTCAGCTGATGCGGCAGGCGCAGATACCATTTGTCCTCCTGTTCAAACAGCAGTACGGAAAAGCCGAGCACGGTCATCGTTACCCGGCTTTTGTTCAGAACACAGCCTTTTCCATTGTCATTTTCAGTGTGATAGACAAACATCATGAGTTCACCTGCGGCACCAGTATACTGCAGGTGATCCTGTACTTACCGTCTCTGGTGGATACGCTGACAGTCGTACTGCCGCTTTGATGGGCCGTGATCATACTGCCGCTGAGCGATGCCACTTCACTGTTTTCGCTTTCATAAACAAGATCAGACAGCGTATAGCCGGCAGGTACGGCAAGCACTTTCAGTTCTTTTGCTGTTCCCTCCTGTATCGTCATGGCATAGTCCTCGATGACGATATTGGACGACACTCTGAGACGGTCTTCGGAGGACCCTTTCTCATGATCGGTATAGGTACATTGTTTGACTGCCTGCCAGTTTTCAAAATGTCCGCTCAGGCCTTTGATCAGCGGCGCGTTCTGTTCGTTGAGCAGATGAACTTGCCCTTTCAGACCCAGTTTCCCGCAGGCCGAAGCAGCTGAATTCACGGAAAGATCGAGGATCCAGTTGCCGGAAAGATCCGCGCATACAAAGACTTTCTCATTGCCGTCGGACATCAGATCCGCCGCATAAGCATCGACGTCTGTCGACGCATCCGTCTTTTTTCCCTCCTCGTCATACAGATGCACGACAGCCGCCGCGTTGCCGGCTGCCCCGGCTTCACACAGCAGATCACAGAGACACATATTCAGCATGTTCAATGCCACATGCACACCGGCTTTGAAAGAAAAATCAGTTCTGACAAGTGCCTCGCGTGTTGCGTCGCATTCGCGGATCATACGCAACGATCCATTGCGCACTTCCATGCCGATCACACTGTCCTGGCCAAGACTCAGCTCCGCTTTGCCTTCCGCATTGATATTCAGATCCAGATCAGTCGTAACACTGAGTCCCGGTGCCTGCGGCAAAGGAATCCGGATGCGGCACAGCGTAAAGGTGCCCTGGATCACATCTTTCTGTTCCTGATAGAAGCCGCGGATCGTATGCAGAAAGTCAGCCGGATCGACTTTGCTGAAATCACCCTGCAGATACTTCTGTTCAACTCCTTTCACGGCAAAGTTTTCCGTTGTATGAAAGTCAGCTTTGAAATATGCGTCTTTCAGACTGCTGTCTTCATAATTCCATTCATAATCCACCTGCAGTCCGCTGAGACCGACTTCGGCGCTGAAGATTCCGCCGTGCGGCAGTTTTCTTTCCGCCACAGCGCTGATACTGCCGGCGGAGGAATACAGAGTCACCGCATAGCCGCTGATCTGAAACTGCTTCATTAAGGGCCGGGAAGCCATGAAGCTGATCTTCGCGGAAGCCTCATCATCACCGTTTCGCGCATACAGTGTCTGCCCGTCCGGCCCGATGATTTCCGCATCCTCGAAACTGATTTTGCGGGAACCGCTGACATGCATTTCATCCATCATGGACAGCACATCCGGAACTGACAGTTTCTGAACCCCGTCTGATTCTTCGATGACCTGATAGATCTCATCCGTTCCGTTGTTGTTCAGCCGGACATAATCACCGGCCGAAACATCCGGAAAGGAAGCAGTCTTATTCACAGGGTCAAAGGAATCGCTGTCTTCATCTTTGATTTCGATTTCTTCCTTTGGTCTGATCTCTGTTTCCTGTTCTGTCAGTTCCCGATGATTGAGGAAACTGATTACCTGATGCAGAGCCGCTTCTGCTTCATCCCTTGCGGCATTCCGTTCAGGATGAAACAGATTGCGGCCATCGGTCTTCATCAAACCGGAAGCGATCGCCTGATTAACGGCATCGGGAAACTGGCAGCGGCTGATATCACCGGCATAGGATCCGCTGATATGATTCTTCCGGCCGCTCAGATTCATCAGCGTAAAAGCCATCCAGTCACGGTTCAGATATGCATTGCTGTCAAAGGCGACAGCCGGATCCAGGATTTCCCATTCAACAGCTGCCTGCACAGCGTCAAACAGGGCTGTTCCCGGTTCAATGTTCATATAGTATGGTTCTTTCTGACGGTATGAGACAATGCCGGCTTCTTCATTGATCATTCTGATCCAGTCGGACATCAGAATTCCGTCAGTATTCTGCTTCTGACATCCTGTCAGACTGACAGCCAGTATCATTGTCAGAACAGTGCAGACAATACGTTTAATACTGTATGCCTGCCGCATTGCCGGTAATTGCCGACTCGAGCGAATCATAGCTGGATACTGTCAGTTCAAGGAATCGCGCGTATTCGTCAATGACTGTCTTCTGACGGTCAAAACGTCCGGCAAACATGGCGAAGCGGGAACGGATCTCTTCCGATCCTTCCGAGATCCAGGTCCCCGACAGAAGATTCATCTCCTTCTTCATTTCCAATAAAGCATCATACATCATCTGGTTCAGCTGTCTGATGCGGGAAGCCGTTTCACTGACTTCATTCAGAGAAATACTGATCTGGTCCATTTATCCTCCTCCTTTACATCGTTCCCAGTGCGTTTGCCTGGGATGTCAGTTCATCCTGGGTGTCACGGTATGCTCTGGCACTGTTTCTGAGAAAGTCAGAATACTGTGAACAGAGGATCGAAAGCTGACGGAAATCTGTTTCAAATCTGCCGATCTGGGAAGTGAATGTCATATTGTCCTTCCCTTTCCAGGCGGACGACATCATGTCCACCGCCGCGAAAAGATCCTGCATGCAGCGCAGATAATCCTGGTTTTTGTCTTCCATGCGGGCAGCACAGGATTCAAGCTGTCCGGGTTCAACGGAAATCGTTCTCATATCATTTCTCCCTTCACCATTGTTATTGCTTCCAGACAGTAAAATCCCGAAAAAAAAGAGGCAGTGCTTACGCATCTGTCTCTTCTTCTGTTACTTCTGTTGTTTCTTCCGGCGCTTCGATTTCCGTCTCATCTTCGTGCAGGGAAGCGATGATCTCGTCGATATGACGGCCATGTTCTTCCGTTGTATCAAGCACGAATGTCAGTTCCGGTGTACGGCGTATGGAAAGCCGCTGCGACAGTGCGG
>DMBB01000078.1 GCA_003446295.1 Erysipelotrichaceae bacterium | reverse complement strand
ATGACAAAGTCACCTTACAGGTCACCGACAGACATGGGCGTCAACATGGTAGGCTTCTGCATCACCGATGATGAAGCCGCAAAAGATGCTGCCAAGGCTGAGATCATCCGCAGGTATTATCAGACGCTTGTCGATGTCAAGGCTGAGCGCGTACAGGAAGCTTCCATCCATAAGATCGAACTGCTTATGAATGAGCTGGATATCACCTCCTCCGACCGCAAGGTCACCATCGCAGCCAGAAACAAAGCACAGCAGACCGGAGAGCCTGCCATGGCTGTGGAACTGCCTGACGGCAGGATCGTCACAGGCAAGACATCTTCCCTGTTCGGGCCTTCCGCTGCAGCCATCATCAATTCGCTGAAAGCACTGGGCAACATCGATAAAGAGACACTGCTCATCGAACCGTTCTATGTCAAGCCGATCCAGGAACTGAAGATCAACAATCTCGGCAATCACAATCCGAGGCTTCATTCCGATGAGCTGCTGATCGCCCTGGCGATCACTGCCAAAACAAACGAGCATGCGGCTGCCGCAATGGCTCAGCTGCCTCATATGAAAGGTTCTGAAGCACATTCGACCGTGATCCTCCCCGAAGAAGATGCCAATGTCTTCCGCAAGCTGGGCGTCAATGTCACCTTCGATCCTGTCTACCAGCATAAAAAACTGTATCATCCTAAATGAGATCCGGACGGATCTCATTTTTTTATCATCAGTATGCTGATCGGCAGTACAAAAAAGAGAACGGTGTGAACCGTCCTCATTCATGTGTAATCAATCAGCTGTCAATATGCTGTCCTGTCTGAATGCTCAGTGGAACAGGTGTTTGATGAATTCGATCAGGCTGGGCTTCTGCGTATCGGATTTTGCTACATAATCCATACGTTCAGCTTCGAACCAGTTCGGTGATACTTTTACTTCGTTATTTGAATAAAGCGGATACATTGCCAACATATATTTCCCCTCCATTAATGTCTTGTACTTTACACCTATATAATAGCTGATATCAAAACGCTTACAATGGGCTGGAAACATGATATTTGGGCGTTTATATGTGCTGTGAGCACATATCAATAGTATAATAGCGGTAGAAAGAGGTTTTCTATGGGATATACGATCGAAGATCTGATGAGCAGTTCGCAGGAAAAATACGAAATCACCTTTGTGGCAGGACAAAAAGGATGGGCCAATTCCATCAGCTGGATCCTTTTGATCGAGGATATCAACGCCCTGCGCAATTTCAAGGGAAAGGACCTGGCAATTACGACAGGATTCGGTTTTGACAAAGAATCAAAGCTTCTGGCACTGGTCAGCCTGCTCGTCAAGCTGCGTGCGTCCGGACTGATCATTAATACCGGGATGTATATTTACGAGATCCCGCAGTCCGTCATCGACATCTGCAATGAAAACGATCTGCCTCTGCTGACGGTACCATGGCATGTGCAGCTGTTTGACATGATCAAGGATCTCAACATCCGTGTGCTTCTGCAGGGTATGGCTGATGAACAGATCTCGGCATCATTTATCGAAGCCATTGAGAAACAGAAAAACAGTTCTTATCGTACGGATCTGCTGCCCTATTTTGATGTTGACGGAGACTTCCAGGTCTTTGCCCTGGAAACAGGTGATCTGGACACCATGGATACGGTTGAACGGAGGCGTCTGAGTTTCCAGATCCAGATCTACCTTGAAAGCATCTCGCACAACGCAAACTTCTTCTATTATGATTCCTGCTTTGTCGTTGTCGTCAACAATGTGCCGCAGAATGTTCTCCACGAGATCATTGAATCATTTGAGCGGCGTGTCGAACAGCGAATGCCGATGCAGAAACTGGTTGTCGGTGTCGGCAGTGTCTTTAAGGATCTGGATAACCTGAGCTACAGCTACAAGAGAGCCCGCGCCGCTGCCAGAAAAGCATTGATCTCAGGTGAAAGAGTCGTCTGGTTCGATGACATGGGCATAGAGCGTCCGCTCTATCTGATCAGTGATCCGATGCTGATCAGGGAAATGGGTTCAGACCTTCTGAGGCCGCTGATCGATTATGATGAGAAGAACAGCAGCGACTATGTCAGGATGCTGGAAATATATCTTCTCACGAACGGCAGCATCCAGGAGACTGCGTCACAGATGTACCTGCACCGCAATACTGTGATCTACCGCATGAACAACATCAAAAAACTGCTGAACAGTGATCTGGATACAACAGAAGAAAAAATCAAATATCTGGTCGCGTGCCGGCTGCTGTGCCTGGAACAGTCCTGAGAAAAAAGAAGATCCGCATGTCAGGATCTTCTTTCATATACTTCATTCTGTTCTCAATGCGAGACCATATACCTGGTGATCGCTGCGCACCTTGCGGCTGCTTCCTCCAGAAACTCCGTGAAAGACATTTCAGCAGAACCGTCCGCTTTATCGGAGATCGCCCTGATGATCACAAACGGTATCCTGTTCTGACAGCATACCTGCGCGATCGCGCCGCCTTCCATCTCACAGCATAATCCGCCGAAGCGCATGGAAATGGATGCTTTCTG
>DMBB01000232.1 GCA_003446295.1 Erysipelotrichaceae bacterium | reverse complement strand
GCGATCATGAACTTCAGGAAGAAGCCCCATATAATGAGCTGGATCCCTTTCATGAAGCGGTCCGTATCGTAGTCATGCCCTTGGTTCAGCTGGTCTGCCAGCTGTTCATAACGGGGGATCGGTCCCTGAATGATCTGCGGGAACCAGGCAATAAAGAGCGCGTATCTCAGCAGATTCTTCTGAGCCTGTATTTTTCCATTGTAAATATCAACAAGATAAGCTGCTGCCTGCAGACTGAAGAATGAGATGCCCGCAGGTACCAGCAGTCTGGCTGAGCCGTGCAGGTACATGACCTGCCATGCGTCCAGACGCACTGCCAGCAATGGCAGCAATGATAAAACAAGTCCTGTCCAAAGTGTTCTGCGGTCCGGGTGCTGTTCGATCAGTTTTCCGCTGAACCAGCTGATCACGATCACCGCCGCAAACAATGCCATCTGGAAAGGACTCTGTATGATCAGCGCATAAAAGATCATGCTGGAAACCAGCAGGATGATCCATCTGTACTGCTTCTTCAGAGCATAGTAAAGACCGACAGTCAGGGCGATCAATGCATAGTAATAAACAGAGGTATAGCTCATAACAGACTGTCCCTACTTCTCCACATAATAGCGGATGCCGCCCTGATCGCTCCACGGATAGAATGTAATGGAATCGACCACCCTGCCATGCTGTTCATCCAGCGCAACGATGGTGACGCCTTCATTATCATTTGTATATTCAACACCGTTTACGACAATGTCGCTGTAATAAACATTGTCATTGGATGAAATATAGTAATATGAGCCGCCTGCAGTATTGCCTTCAATATCGACCGGCATCGAAGAAACGGCTTTATTGACGATCCTGCCGTTTTCATAAACTGCCGCAATATGGATCGTTCCCTTCTGCACGATCTGCAGGCCGACGTTTTCCAGCATATGGACTTCATTCGCATACACATCAGAAGAGATCCAGCTGGAATTGATCAGCAGCGTATAGCCCTTGTTCATGGCAGTTTCCAGATAATCCGACATCTCCGTAATGTTCATCAGTTCAGGATCACCGTTCTTATAGATCAGCGACCAGCGCTCAAGCGCAGTAGCCTGCACGCTTTCCAAACCATGCGTTTCCGCATAATACTTGTTTGTCCAGAGCAGTCTGAAGAAACCGATATCTCCCAGACCGTACATCGGATTGTACGGCGTCATGAATTCATCGTAGATGATGGGGAGCGTCGGATTCAGGTTTCCAAGACTCCGCTGTTCTGCTGTATAGGCTTCCCTGTTGGTGTGCTGGTATCTGGTATAAGCCAGGTCCGCGCAGGCTCTGAGATAACGGAAGCCGCTGAATAACACCATGACCATCATGACAGACGCAGCAGCCTTGCGGCTGTTTTCATTCAGTTCTGCCGCTGCAGCAGCAACGAGCATTGCCGTGATCAGCATCACAGTCCCGCCGAACATGGACCTGTCATACAGAACAGGAACCGGCGAAAGAATGATGGCGCCGACTGCCGCAGCACCAGCCAGTGCATAGAACAAAGAAGTTCTGACAGTCTTCAGACTGTTTTTCTGTGTCAGAAGGAATGCGATGGAAACAGCCAGCAGAACCCAGATCCAGATCTGTCCGCCGTCAAATACCGTCAGCATCCCGTAAAAATCATGCATCAGATCATAGGCTTTGCCGTTTGTGCTGATGAAGTCCTGTGCACGCACTTTGTTTCCGGGTGCGATCAGCAGCATCACAAAGCCAAGCATTGCACCAGCCAAGCCGGAGACCATCCATGGCCTGATACTCTTCTGCAGATACTGCATGAACATCAGGAAGACGATCATCATGATCAGTGCTCCGCCTGTATTTTCATTGGTCCATCCTGCAGGAATGCCTGCCAGGAACATCAGGATCCATGAATGCTCACGTGCATCTCCTGCATCAGCCAGTCTGTAGTTCAGCAGGAACTGCATGACGATCATCGTCGTCCACAAATAGTTGCAGGATCCTGTTTCCCACAGACACGTCTGTCCGAACAGCGGCGCAAACAAAAAGATCATCAAAGCAGCCAGGCAAAAGATCGGCCAGCTGTCATTCTCTTTCTTTCCTACCGCATGCGCTGTCATCAGATCGCAGAGATGCACAAAGCAGAGAGAATTGCAGATATTGAAAATGAACTTCGGCATTGCCAGGAAGCTTCTGGCGATCAGATGCGCCGTTGTTCTGCCGGTCCACGTCATGTACTGAATATATTCACGGTGCAGTATATCAAACAGACCGTTATTGATCTTATATCCCAGGTCATCCTGTGTCTGTACAGCCAGACAGTTCAGCACAAACATCAGAACAAACAGGACGATCATTGCCCTGCCTTTTCCTGTTTTTGCCATATGAAAGAACCTGTCCCTTATTTTTTCAAATGTCCCCTGTATTTTCATCACGATTCATTATAGCAGAAGAAAGCCCGCTGATAACCAGCAGGCTTCGCTCCGTCAATTTGTTTCTTCAGTTGTTTCTTCTGTTGTTTCCGCAGGAGCAGGCTCCCAGTCCTGATTGACCTTCAGCAGCGCCCATGTTTCGTTCTCATAGAGCACTTCCGCCTGACCGCTGTTGATCACGGTCTGATAGGACTTGTTGTACCAGCCTCTCTCATCCCACAGAGCGATCGTATTGCGGATGATCAGGTATTCCGCCTCATACTTGATCAGTGTATCGGAAAGATCTGCGTAGTCACCTGCTTCACCGTTGATCTCATCTTCACGGTAGCGCTTCTCAGGATACAGGATGCCGAGCATCTTGCGGTGTTCTTCAAACTTCGCTTCATCAGCCAGTGCGTCTCTGTAGTCACTGGAAGAGAATGCCAGGCCGATGTCTGCGACATATCCCTTCAGACCGATATCCTGTGACAGGAAAATCGGCCGTTCTTCATTGTTTCTCGGAATGTTCCGGTTGATCCAGTCATACAGTTCCCAGGAATCCGGTGCGACCTTTGTTTCCCAGTCAAATCCATCCTCTTTGAAGATCAAATTGTTTGTGTACGGTACTTCCAGGTTTTCTCTGCCAAGGTCATAGGAGAGATAGGCAATGCCTGCAATCGGCAGGATGCCTGCAAGCGCGATATACCAGTAGTTCTCAAAGGTGAGGATGTTGATGATATTTCCGATCAGGAATGTGATCGTAAACGGGTTGACGACCAGATCGAATACTCTGGAATAGACATAGGATGTCGCATATGTCGAGATTGCAGGCTGTACCAGCGGGTTGATGAACAGCACAGCCAGGATCAGCAGGAAGAACTTGAATCCCATTTCCTTGGACGGCCTGATCAGAACCAGCGCCAGCATGCCGTAAAGCAGATAGTTTCTCAGCGGATCCCTTGCCTCATAGTTTCCGGTAAAGTTATTGCACATATCCATATTGGACCTCTGGGCAAAGAAATAGGAATAAGGGAATTCACCGTTTCTGTTGAGGAATGACAGCACAACCAGAGCCACAAAAGCGACCGGCAGCAGCCATCGCATGATCTTGTTGAATGTATCCAGATGATTGCGGATCAGCAGTGCGATCACAAGCAGCACCAGGATCGGGACAACGCCCATCAGCAGCACCTTCCAGTATTCAATGGAGAACGGCTGGATAATGATCGCCGCAAAATGCGTGAGCGGCAGACATGAAATGATAAAGCAGACATAGGATGAGAGTTTATCATCGTTCAGCCATGTCATGCAGAAGAACAGAGCTGCTGCAATGAACGCCTCCAGGAAGAATCCCGAGGAGCTCGTGAACAGTGCCGCATAGGTAACGATCATATTGGCAATGAATACCGAGCCGTCATGTTCTTCCTGCAGATACAGGAAGGCAAGCAGCACGCCGAAGCCGATGATCACTGTTCTGAGTGAGTTGCCGAAGAAGGCAAGCGTTGTGTTCCAGTAGTTCGTATAATACGGCGACAGGATCACGATCGCAGCTGCGATGCCGATGATCTTCCACCATTTTTTGAAGACGACTGTGACGCTGTTCCAGATCAGATTGCCTAACGCCATCCAGTAAACAAAGGATGCGCCCCAGATATAGACCGGTGTCAGGGATTCTCTGAACTTCGTGAGGTTGTTCACCCATCTCAGCAGCATTCCCCAGAAATAGACAAATCCTTCGTAATCATGGAACTGGTCCAGACCGTAGATGAATGAGCCGTCATAATAGTTCAGATGTGCGAACTTATCCTGCACGCTGCTTTCCAGTACGGCGGACAGATAATGGATGCTGTCGAAGAAGATGTTGTTCGTGTTCAGATCCTTTGCGGTCATGAACAGGACATATGACACGCCCAGTCCTGTCAGCAGTCCGAACAGGTTGTTCCAGGACGGCAGGACATTCGACCATGTCAACAGACACAATAATGGCGAAGCCAGGATCAGGAACGCAGTCAGGAAATATGCGAGGTTCGTGCTCAGCTGCATCGATACGCAGGCAAATATGAAGATCTCAAATACCGCGAAAATCAGGAATATGCCCAGGAATGTCGCATCGATCTTTTCCAGCGGTTCAATGAAGTTCTGGAGGATCTTGCCGTAAAAGTATCCTGAAACGACCAGGATCAGGCAGAGGACAGCCCCCATGGATACCATATTCGTATCCCAGTTCTGAATATAATAAGTCAATCCTTCCATATGATTCTCCGTTTATTTCTTCAGCCATACGGTACGGTTGACTACATCCGTATAACTCTGTATCAGTTTCACGACCTTGAGGGCAACATTCTCATATTCATAATCACGCGGGAGCGCTTTGAATTCATTGTTGTCACGCATAGCAGCTGACATTTCCAGTGCCTGCTCGATCGATTCCGTGGTAATTCCGCCCAGGATCACGGATCCGGCATCCAGAGCTTCCGGACGTTCCGTGCTTGTACGGATCAGCACCCCGTAGAAGCCGAGGATCGCGCTCTCTTCGGAAAGCGTTCCGGAATCAGAGAGCACGCAGTAGCTGTTCATCTGCAGATGGTTGTAGTCAAAGAAACCGAAGGGCTGCAGATTGCGGACCAGCGGATGGAACTTGAAGTTTCTCTGCTCGATCCATTTTCTGCTGCGGGGATGCGTGGAATAGATCACAGGCATCTGATATGTTTCCGCAACGTCATTGATCGCTGTCATCAGGGACATGAAGTTGTCCTCCAGGTCAATGTTCTCCTCACGGTGCGCGCTGACCAGAATGTATCTGCCCTTCTCAAGTCCCAGTTCCTCCAG
>DMBB01000323.1 GCA_003446295.1 Erysipelotrichaceae bacterium | reverse complement strand
TCTCTGTGATCTTGCCGGGCGTACCGTACAGATGCGCGATCACGACAAGCTTTGCGTCAGGATAGAGGTCAAAAGCTTTCTCCAGTGCTTCAGGATCCATATTCCAGGTGTCATATTCCGTATCAATAAAGACAGCTTCTCCGTCTTCATATGCGACCGGATTGATTGAAGCATCGAATGTCACATCCGAGCACAGTACATGATGCCCGCGCAGAGTGCCCTCATTGGGTCTTGCCTGTCCGTACAGTTTCTCCGCTGCCAGCTTCGTGGCAAGATGCAGTGCAGCTGTTCCTGAACTCAGCGCAACGGCATATCCGACCCCTGCAAACGCAGCAACCTGTGCTTCGATCTCATTGATATTCTTTCCGACAGTGCTCATCCAGTTGGTTTCATACGCTTCAGTTATGTATTTCAGTTCCTCACCGTGCATCGTCGGTGAAGAGAGCCATATTTTTTTCTCGAAAGGCTTGATATCCGATATATTACGAAATGCCATACTCGTCTCCTTTTGTATATACGCTCAAATTATACCCCAGACATAATCTTACGTGTTGCATCGTCATAAAAAAACAGCGGGAGTGTATCATCAATCACTCCCGCCGTTTTCAATGCTTTGCACGTGCAAGCTTTTTCTTCAGCTCCCGCATATCATTCTGATATAAACCGGATCTTGACGGTCCAGGGAGTGAATTTACAGCAACTCTGATCAGTGCTTCCCGCAGTGCTTGTTTGATTGCCTTCATATATGCGCTCCTTTCCTTTGGCATCATGCCATCGGTAAACTCATGTGTAAATGCATCGGGTGAAAATACGACAAAATGTGCAGAATTTCACGCGGCAGAAAGAACGATCCGTTTTTTTTATTTACATATATGCCGCGTTTGTATAGAATACAGGCATGAATTTGGCTAGAATTTTTAATATCAGTGAAAATATAGAGAATTTTCTGACCGATACTGACGGATTGTCAGAATATGAAACACTCCTGCTGAGACACGGCATCAGTATCCTTCTGCAGGACGGATCGGAAATGATCAGTGCGCTGATCCTCGGATCCTTGATGCACAGAACTGCCGAGACCATGATATTCCTGATCTGCTTCTGTACTCTGCGCGTGCATACAGGCGGATTCCATGCCAGAACGCCTGCCGGGTGCTACTGCGGGTTCATGGCATTGTTCCTGGCTGTGCTCGGATTCTGCAGCATCAGAATTCCTTTTTGCATTTCCGGCATTCTGAGCATCCTGTCTGCACTGTACATTGTTTTCCGCGCTCCTGCCGAGCACCCGCTGAACCCTCTGACACCTGATCAGAAAGCATCCGCTGGACGCACTGCGTTCTATCTGACATCATTCAGTCTGATATGTGAAGCCGTGCTGATCTGTCTGCATTCTGCATATGTCAATCCAATTACAGCAGCTCTGCTGCTGAACTGTATCCTGATGATCCTGCTGCAGTATCCGGCTCTGCTGAAAGGAAGAAAAGATGCCGGCCAATAAAATGAATGTCGTTATTATTGATGACGACCATGATGATCTGCTGCGCGTACAGCAGTGTCTTCATCAGATCCTCAGAGAAATGGAGATCGATTATCAGATCCTTACTGCAGACAGCTTCAGCAGCCTGTCTCCTCAGCCGCATACGTTTTATGTCCTGGACATTGATATGCCCGGAGAGGACGGCTTCAAGATCGCAAAAGAGATCAACGACTGGCAGCCTTCTTCAGCGATCGTATTCTGTACGAATCATATGCACCTGATCCATGATGCGATGAGGCCCAATACACTGTATTTTGTAAACAAAAGCAATCTGAAAGAACAGATGACGCTCGCAGTCAGAAAATACATTGCCAACAGAGGGCTTGCCGAAGACTTTCATTTTCAGTTTATGAAACAGAACTACTCTGTTCCCTGGTCCGATATTATATGCTTCAATACCGAAGGCAACAATCTGCTGATCACCGTCATCAACACGCCCGATCCGTATGCTGTTCATAAATCAATGAAAAGCATACGCGCTGATGCGATCAAAAACCATTTCATCAGCTGCACATCTTCGTACTTGATCAATCTGTATCACATCAAGACCATCAAAGATCCCTATGTTTATCTTTCCGAAGGTAAAAAGGTCAAGGCCGGAAAGAGAGCCATCAAGGATGTCAAAGAAGCGCAGCTGTCGTTTCTTTTGAGGACATGAACATATGGCTGACCACATCATCAACCTGATCGAATCATTCCTGATCATTCTGTTTCTGCATGCGTCCTGTCTGGAAAAGCCGACAGGAAAAACAGCAGTTCTTTCTGCGGTCTTCACCATGTTGTCATTCCTGCATATCTCATGGGTCAATACATTTTCCGTATATGAAGGCATCTTCATGAAGATCGTTGATATTGCGATCTTTGCGGTCTATATGAAGCTGATCAGCGGCGCATCATGGCCGCGCATCATGATGATCACCACGATCCCCTTGATCATGATCGCATCCATCAATCTGTGTACCATATCCTTATACAGCTGTCTCTTTTACAAAGGCCTGAATTACACCCTGCTGGCTGAAGAGCATTACCTGATGATGGTTATTCTGTCAAAGGTGCTGTTCCTGGTGATATCCCAGCTTACCGCCATTCTGCTGCGCAGGAAAACAGACTGGCTGAGCAGCTCTGACTGCATGACGATCCTTGTCCTGCTGATCCTCTTCAGCATGATCATCACGTTTTTTGAGAATTTTGTATTTTATCAGTCTGTCACGGCAGCCTGGATCATCCTTGCCCTTACCTGCATCAATGGTTCTGCTGTCCTGATCGTTTATCTTATTCATAAACTGAATTCCACCGTCAGTTCCGGACTGCGAACCAGGCACAATCTGGAGGTTCTCCAGGCACAGCTGGACAGTTTTCAGTCTTTCGAGGCAAAACAGGCTCAGCTGAACAAATGGGCGCATGATATGAAGCACTTCTATAACGCCCTGGTCAATACTGAGCACAAGGAGATCGCAGAAAAGATGAAAACGATGTATGAAGAAATGCAGCTGCCGATCATCCTCTCAAAAGAACCGTACGGCCAGGTCATCAACGCAAAATACCGCGAAGCAAAACAGGCCGGCATCGATTACACCTGTTCCATCCGTGCAGATATCAAAATCAATATGGACCGTTATGATCTCTGCCTGCTGCTTTCCAACATGCTGGACAATGCGGTCCATCATATCGGCAGCGGAAGAAAGATCCTGGTGGAGATCGATGATATACAGGATTATTCCCGGATCCGCATCACGAACTCCATTGACGGTCCTGTCCTGGATGAAAAAGGAGCCTTTATCTTCAGCAAAGACAATGAGGGACACGGCTATGGCGTCAACACGATCCTGACACTGACCGCAAACTATAACGGCAGATGTCTGTTCGAAGAAACTGACGGAAATCTCGTCAGCACTGTCATCATCCCCTCCGGCACCTGATCAGAAACATGATGAAAAGCGGCATGGTTCAGTCCATGCCGTTTGTCTGCGTGTTTATTTGGCTGCCAGTTTTTCAGCAAGGTATTTCATGACCTCTGCCATCGCTTCCTTGCCGTCCTTGTTTCTCAGCATATCATGTACTGTTTCTTCCAGCTCAGGCGGTACGAATTCTCTGATATTTCCCCAGTTGGAACCGGATGTTGCGCGGGAATCAAGTTTGTACGGTACATCATCACAGGTTTCCTGATACCAGTCGGATATTGCATCCTTCAGTCTGCTGAGTACTGCGGGATCAGCTGTTTCAATGATATTGTGCCGTTCACCCGGATCTGTCTCCAGATCATAGAACTCATCACGGTGATTCATGCGCTTCACGTACTTGTATCTGCCGTCAAAGACCATGGATCCTTTGATATGCGCATCATTGTCTTTCTGAGCTGTTTTCTTTGCCCAGTAGTCATCCGTCGGCTTCGGTCCCTGACCTGCCTTGTTGTGCCACTCATCGCAGTGCGGCTCATCAGGTCTTCTTCCGCCTTCGCAGAAGACATACTCTTTACCCGGAGCGTTTCTGTCAGCGAGCATGCCTCTGACACTTCTGCCGAACTGTGTATGGTCAGGCGTAACGCCTGCATAATCCATAACTGTCGCATAGAAGTCCGTCAGTTCCGTCAGGCCATTGCAGATGCCGGGATCGACCGGTTCGCCCTT
>DMBB01000300.1 GCA_003446295.1 Erysipelotrichaceae bacterium | reverse complement strand
ATCAAAAAGTATGAACCGAAGTCCAGCAGTATCAGCAGCGGCCAGGTACTGGCTGAACCGTATTCGTTTGAAAAAGCAGAGATCATCGTCAAAGAGATGACGGATTCACTGGTCCTGGACCTGACGGAAAAGCATCTGCTGGCCATCAGCTTCATGCTGGCGATCGGATATGACACAGAAAACCTGAATGAAGATATCTCGGGGCTGACCATCACGGATGACTGGTATGGCCGCAAGGTGCCTAAAGGCGCACACGGTTCCGTCACCTTTGATCTGCCGAATGTTTCTTCATCCAGGATACGCAGTGCGGCTGTTCAGCTCTATCATAAGATCGCAGACCCGGCCTGTACGGTACGCAGGATCACTGTCTGTGCGCAGGTGATCGATGAAGATGCACCGCATCCGGTCAGAGTTCAGCAGTTCGATCTGTTCTCTGCACCTGAGGAACAGGCAGAGGAAACAAAGGAACTGGAAGAAGAGCTTGCACGTGAGAAACGCGCACAGGAGGCAATGATCACCCTGCAGAAGAAATACGGGAAAAACATTATCCTGAAGGGAACCAACCTGACAAAAGGCGCTACGATGAAGCAGAGAAACAACCAGATCGGAGGCCACCGGAAATGAAGCAGGATGACATGCACAGATATGACGATATGCTTGATCTTCCGCATCATGTGTCATGCAACCACCCGCGGATGAGCGAAGAAAACAGGGCTGCCCAGTTCATGCCGTTTGCGGCACTGACGGGCTACAGTGATATGATCGAGGAGCGGGGAAGACTGACAGCACAGAAACCCGAACTCTCCGAATGGCAGCAGGAAGAGATCAACACCATCCTGTCCTCTGTGAATAAAGACGACAACGTGCTGATCACATGGTTTGAACCCGATCAGCTGAAGGACGGCGGCAGGATCCGCAGAGAGACTTGCCGTATTATAAAAACAGATGCATATCATCAGATCCTGTATACAGATCAGGACAATATTGCATTCGACAGCATACTGGAAATGGAGCAGTTATGAAGAAACCCAAACATATCAGAACCGACCAGCTTCTGGAAACACCGTACATCAGGGTGTATGACCTGGTCTATGAAGACGGAACACACTATTATGACGCAAGCAGGCGAAAGACAGGCGACCTGGCTGCCGAACATGAAGAGACCACGATGGCAGACGCGGTCAGCGCGTTTGTTGTGCTCAACGGAGAAAAGCCCAGACTGCTGTTGTTCTATGAATACCGCTATCCGACAGGACAGTATACATTGAGCATCCCGTCCGGACTGATCGATCCCTCAGACAGCTCTGAAGAAAACCCGCTGTTTCATGCGATGATCCGTGAACTGCATGAAGAGACAGGCATTGAGATCACGGAGCAGGACAAGCTTGATCTGATCAATCCGCTCGTATACTGCTCACCCGGCTTTACCGATGAATGCACTGCCCTGATCTCTGTTGTCGTCAACAGTGACTGGCAGCACCACCTGTCGCAGACAGGCGGGGAAGGAACCGAGCATTTTGATGGTTTTGTGCTGGCAGATGAACAGGAAGTGCTTGAACTGCTGAGAAAGGGGACAGATGCCTACGGCCATCCGTATCCGCTTGTTGCATGGGCGGCGATGAGCTGGTTCGTATCAGGCATGTGGAAGACATTATGAATGAGATGAGAGACCGTGATGAGATCCGGAATGAACTGCTGCTGTATAATGAACAGATCAATGATGAACGGATCCATGATCTGATCAGGGATATCCTGGCTCAGCAGAAAGTACTGGATACCCTGAGCGATGTGCAGGATGCGACGTTCAACGACCGGCTTTACCTCAGAGATTATCCGGCGATCCTGTCAGTTCTGGAACAGTACGCAGCGCTGGATCAGCCGACGGAAAGCGAACGCTTCAATACGGTAAGCATGCTGAGGATGTTCCTGGCAAGAATGATCGAGCAGACAGGAAGAAAAACAGAAGAGAAAACACTGGATATGAGCGCGGATATGAAAATGCTGAACGCACTGTTAGGCATGGACGGGCTCAATGATGATCTGAAACTGAAATGATACCCATATGCAGAGAACCTCTGATTGAAGTATGATAAAGGAAAGAAGTGAAAGAGGTACAATATGTTCAAGTGGCTGAAAAATATATTCTCGAAGAAACATGAAACCGAAGAACCTGCACCCGAGGAACTCCCTGTTGTTGAAACGCCTGCGGAAACAGTGACTCTGACATTTGTGCCTGCTCCTGCTGATGAACAGCAGGAGATGCCGGAATCAAGATATGACACACCGGAATATCAGGAATTCCTGAAACAGCAGGAAGGATCTTCCGGACCGGAAACGCCGGAAGGACCTGCTCCTGAAGAGGAAGGCCCCGAGGTTGAGATCAGCCGGACAAATGACGCAGCAGAGGAAGAGGAATGTCCTGAAGCTGAAGTGATTCCCGAGCCTGCTGAAGAGGAAGAAAAACCGGAAGCAGACCGTTCCAGACTGCAGTACTGATCATACACAGCACCTCTTTTGACACGGAGGTGCTTTTTCATGCATTCACAGGCAGAACAGGCAGATAAACATGATATGCTGTCATACAGAGGAAGTATATGAAACTGGTGAGAGTGACAAAAGAAAACATTGATGAAGCAGCTGCTGTTCAGAATGAACTGTTCCCCGAGGAAAACGGAAGAGCGAATTTTGAAGCCTCCCTCCGGGAGGACTCACGCTTCACATATGCTCTGATCTATGAAGCGGAAAAACCGGCAGGCATTATCGGGATCTATGAGTTTCCGGAGGACCGTGAAAGTGCCTGGCTTGGCTGGTTCGGGATCCGGGAAAACTACCGGCACAGGCATCTTGGCTCAAAAGCGATCCGTATGTTTGAAGAAGAAGCCATCAGCCGGGGATATCGTTATGCCAGACTGTATACAGATGCGTTTGATAATGATGCGGCGATCGCGTTCTACACAAAGAAAGGCTACGTTTCAGAACCGTACAGCAATCCGGATGATCCGGCGTCCGTAGAATATCCGATGCTCATCTTCTCCAAGT
>DMBB01000200.1 GCA_003446295.1 Erysipelotrichaceae bacterium | reverse complement strand
CCTTGGCGTTGGTGACGGCCTGTTCCGAAAATTCAGCGCCTGTGATTTTACGTGCTTTGTCTTTGGCCATCAGGCTCATCGTGCCGATGCCGCAGTATCCTTCAAACAGGTGATCGCACGCATCGAGCTTCTGAATGACCATGTCATAAAGCTTCTCTGCCTGTTCTGTATTCATCTGGAAAAATGATTCCGGAGACAGACGGAGCTTCAGACCGTGCATTTCAATGCAGATGGTCTCACTGCCTGCCAGGATCTTTGTGGCTCCGAAGATGCCGGTCGTCTTTCTGCGGTCATTGATGCTCTGGGCTACCGTGACCATATGTTCGATTCCCGCAAGCTCATCAATGAGCGTCTGCGAGATCTGATCCTTGCCTGTGACAAGCGTCAGCTGACACTGATTCTGTATGCAGCGGATGACTACAAACCTCAGACCGTGTCCGGTCTTGATATCAAACGGCTTGAGACGTGAGTTCTGCAGGATCTCCAGTACCTGCAGCCTGATCTCTTCCAGTTCTCTGGTGTGCGTGCTGAAGTGCTCTACGGGAATAAAGTGATTGGAGCCTGTTCTGTACAGACCCATTGCAAGCTTTCCGTCTTTCAGTCCGACAGGCAGCTTGCATTCGTTGCGGTATCCTGCTGGAGACGGGGAGGCGTGCATATCTCTGATGAGCTTTCTGTTGACATGCCCGTATTTCCAGAGCGCTTCCTCCAGCAGGGCATTCTTCCAGTACAGCTGCTGTTCATAATCCAGGATCGCCAGCTCTGCGCCGCCGGAAAGATACTCTTCCTCAGACGCAGGTTTCCTGCGGTAAGGAGAAGTCCTGGTGATGCGGACGGGCTTTGCGCGCTTGAACGATCTGTTGTCTTCGGTGATCTGTATATCTGCCGTTTCTCCGGGAAGCAGTCCCGGAATAAAGACGGGTTTCTGATCGATATAGGCGATGCCTTCGCCGTTGATGCCCATTTTGATGCATTCTGCTTTCATATGATTACCTCAGCAGGACGGGACTCGGGTCCTGCGCAAAATTGTCCAGACTGTATATGACAAACAGATCTGTGTTTTCATCGATCAGTCCGGATACCGGCGCATGCCAGTAGCGGAGGTCGATGAGAATGATATGCTCATATTCCTGCACCAGGAAGGGGACAAGAATATGGGAGTATGAGTCTTTGATGATCAGTGCGGTATTGCCTTTGCCGTTGTCTGTGGTGATCTCGGTATAAGCGTGATTGCCGTCGGCATAGTACATATACTGGTCTTTTTCAGCCAGCCGTTTCTCACTGTAGATACTGTCTGATTCCTCGGTCTGGTCATAGATGACCCTGCTGGTGTATTTCACGGAAGGAATGATCCTGTACAGGTCATCCGCTTCTGTCCAGAACGCGCCGGAGCGGGAATACATGGTTCCTTTGAAGGAGTCGGATACCTGTTCGAAGGTGAAGGATTCCGGTTCTTTGTGCAGAACGTTTTCCGCGATCGCCTGATAGCCGATCAGCGCGCCGTTATGATTCCAGTGATGGTCTGTTTTGAAATAGACATCGTCTGCCTGGCGCAGTTCTTCATCGATGCGGATGAAGTTCTGTGATCCCATCTGCTGTCCGATCTCATCCAGCAGGGCAGTCTGGTCGATGTCCCATGCCCCGCCAGGTCTGCTGTCAGCGTCCATGCCTGCGGCAGTGGGCACAAGCAGGACATTGGCCTGAATGTCATTGTCCTGCGCGAATTTGACGACCGCATTGACATTCTGCGTCAGTGTTTTCTGCGGATAGGAAGCAAACCTGCGGATCAGCTTTCCTTCTTTTCCGAAATATACATCATTGTTTTCGATCGAGCCTGCGGCTTTTCGGGATGCGGCCTTTGACTCGATCCAGAAATCACGGAAGATGAAATGATCCGAGAACCATGTTTCAAACTGCTCGTCATACTCTCCGTTGAGCAGTGCGCTCAGTGTGAGCTTTGGCGCAGGAGCCAGTGATCTGTTCTCATTTTCAGAGAAGGTTTTCTTCTCCGATAATACGGAAGCACACGAAAGGACTCCGATATATGCGGAGAATACAGCGATACAGATCTTCTGCAGTGTCTTTTCTTTCATCAAAGTGTCCTTTCAGAAACGGAAATACAGGAACGGGTTGTAAGTGGCGTCTACCATGAAGCCCGTGCAGACAAACAGCACAAGCAGGATCAGCAGCGGCTCAAGGCGGCGCAGCTTTGTGGCATGGATCTTCGCAAAGATGTTCTTCGGAAGATATGTCGAACCGATCAGGCAGCTGATCAGAAGCACGGCATTGTTTCTGAGATAGTAAACAGTCAGGCCGTCCGCAAATCTGCCGGATGCACCGAACAGGATGCCGAGGTACCGCGTCAGTTCTTTGAAATCAGTGAAGGCGAACAGGACCCATGCCAGCAGGAATACGAAGCATGTATACAGTCTGCTGAGCCAGGCGGGCGCCTTTTTCAGATGCTTCAGGAGGAAGACCTTCTCAACGATCAGGATGATCCCGTAGAACAGTCCCCACAGAATGAAATTCCAGGATGCCCCATGCCACATACCGGTCAGGAACCATACGATCAGGATGTTGAGGATCTGACGGGAAAGACCGCGGCGGTTGCCGCCTAAAGGAATATATACGTAATCACGGAACCAGAAGGAGAGGGTCATATGCCATCTGCGCCAGAATTCCGTAACGGATGATGAAGTGTAGGGATGATCGAAGTTTTCCGGGAAGTCAAAGCCAAGCATGTGTCCCAGACCGATCGCCATATCGGAATATCCGCTGAAGTCATAATAGATCTGGAATGCAAATGCGATGATGCCCAGCCACGCAGTCACGACAGACTGCTGACTGTCCGCCAGCACGGCGATCTCTTCATAGACCTGGCCGATATTGTTGGCAAGCAGTACTTTTTTTGCCAGACCGCACAGGAATCTGCGTATTCCTTTGGCGAACTTTGCCGTGCTGATGGTACGGCTGTCCAGCTGCTTGTCGATATCCGTATAGCGCACGATCGGTCCGGCGATCAGCTGGGGGAACATGGTGACATAGGCACCGAAGCTCACCAGGCTCTTCTGGGGATCTGTCTGTTTTCTGTACAGATCGATCGGATAGGACATCGTCTGGAATGTATAAAAGCTGATGCCGATCGGCAAAGCGATATTGAGCGTGCTCAGATGCAGGCCGAGCATGTTCAGGTTGCGGATCAGAAAGTCAGCGTATTTGAAGAATCCGAGCAGGATGAGGTTGAAGGCAATGCACAGCTTCAGCCACAGGAATGACTTTTTCCTGTCCGAGTCCCGGTATTGGGCGATCTTTTTGCCGAACAGCCAGTTGATCACGATGGATGAGATCATGACCAGGACATACACCGGTTCGCCCCATCCGTAGAAGAACAGAGATACGATCAGCAGCACCAGGTTGCGCCATTTCATCGGCACGCAGAAATAAGCCAGCAGAACGACCGGCAGATATGCGTACAGAAATGTGAGGCTGCTGAATACCATATGTCTCCTCCGAAAGCCTTCTTATTATATCAAGTTTTAATTCCTGTTAAACCCCTGTTTCATCCGCCTGGGCACCACGGGGAAGCGGCGTGCGCGGCAAATCTTAAAGCATGGGATTGGTATACAAATCTGTCTGGTATTGCAAACAATGTTTTCACGAATTAAAATAATTTCATAAGCACTGACAGTGCGAGGAGGAAAGAAATGAAGAAGTTCGTTTCACTGTTACTGGCTGGTCTTACAGCAGTCAGTATGGCAGCCTGCTCTTCCGGCGGCGGATCCGCTACACCTGCACCGGATGCAGGAAATACGCCGAAAGAAACAGCAGAAGCAGCACCCGCTGAAGAAACAGCAGCAGAAATCAAAGTTGCAATGATCACTGACTATGGTGACATTACAGACCAGTCTTTCAACCAGACAACATATGAAGCAGCTAAGGCTTACTGCGACAGCAACGGCCTGGCCTTCACATACTACAAGCCTGCCGGAGACAGCACAGCTGAACGTGAAGCTATGATCGATAAGGCAGTCGCTGACGGATACAACGTTCTCGTTATGCCGGGCTTCGCATTTGCTGAGGCAATTGCCGGTACAGTTGAAATGTATCCTGATGTTAAATATGTTGCACTTGACGTAGCAGAATTCGACCTGAGTTCAGCAGGCCTTACAGAGATCCCTGAAAACCTCTTCTCCGCAGTATACCAGGAAGAGATCGCAGGTTATTTCGCAGGTCAGGCAGCTGTTAAGCTCGGATATGAAAAACTCGGATTCCTCGGCGGCATGGCTGTTCCTGCAGTTATCCGTTACGGTTACGGCTTCGTTCAGGGCGCGGACGATGCAGCTGCTGAACTGGGCAAGACAGTTGAGATCAAGTATGCTTACGGCAACCAGTTCTATGGCGACGCTGACATCACAGCAGCTATGGACACATGGTATGGCGCAG
>DMBB01000292.1 GCA_003446295.1 Erysipelotrichaceae bacterium | reverse complement strand
CAGAGAGTCCCGGCAGCCTGACAGCTCCTTTCACGATCTGTGATTTCAGGGTCCGGAAAATCACTTTGGCACGATGATGTATTATACTGAACATATGCAGGATTTCAGATTCAAATACAATGTCAACAATACATATATGGTGACAGGCTATCAAGGCGATGAAGCCATCGTTTCCGTACCCGAAACATTTTACGGGCTTCCGGTGACGATGCTTTATGACGATCTGTTCAAGCATCATGCAGAGATCCGGGAGATCCGTCTGCCTTCAACGCTCACGGATATCGGGGGATTTGTTTTTGACGGGTGCACTTCACTGGACCGCATCATCATTCCCGACAGTGTTTCTGTTTTATGGCAGTATGCATTTGTCCGTTCTTCCATCAAGGATATCCGGCTTCCTGACTCCCTGAAGTCGGTCTACCCGTTTACATTCAAAGACTGCAGGGAACTGAGGGAAGTCATATGCGGGCCGGAACTGAAGGAAATATCTGCATGGGCGTTTCAGGGATGCATCTCTCTGCACAAAATACGGGTATCATTGCACACAAAAATTGACGGACGGGCATTTGATGGATGCAATAAAATAACAATTGAGCATTACTGAATCACAGGAGGAAACTGATTATGATGCATATGGAGATCACCCTGCGTTCCACAGCCCTGGACATGGACACAAAGGTAACCGTACTGTTCCCTGAAGACCGTCACCATACAGCTGACACAAGAGGAAAAACATATCCCGTTCTGTACGTACTCAACGGCGGCAAGGAAGACTGCAGTTCCTGGGTCAACCTTTCAACGCTGTTCCTGATGTGCAGAGATCTCGATCTTGTCGTTGTGCTTCCCAGCGGCAATAATTCCAGCTACTGCGACGCCAAATATGGACAGAACTACTTCACCTGGATCTCGGAGGAACTGCCGGTCAAGATGAAAAATCTCTTCCCGATCACGGATGATCCGGAGCAGACATTCATTATGGGCGAGAGTATGGGCGGCTACGGCACAGCAAGGATCGCCCTTGCTTGCCCCGAAAAATTCGGAAAAGCAGTGATCCTGTCCGGCGGCAACTTCCAGCCGTTCCAGTTCGGAGCGACGCCGCACAGGACCGGTATCTTCGGCTCTGAAGAGGAATGGAAAACAAGCGACAATAACCTGTACAACCTGATCGACAGGCTCAGCACATATGAAGGCCGCAAGCCGGAATACATCTTCTACTGCGGAACGGAAGACCGTGCCTATGAAGCATGCAAAGAACTGGAGGAACGCCTGCGCACAGTATGTCCCGATGTATCGGTCAAGAGTGAATACTGGCATGGCCAGCATAATTTCTTCTTCTGGAACCAGGCAATCCCGAAAGCACTGAAGGAATTCGGCTTCGATATTGTAGAAAACTCAGTCGTATAAAAAAACAGCGCTGCGGACCATCCCGGTTCATTCACGGGAGATCCGCAGCATTTCTTTTTTTACAGTGTGTGCAGATAATCAGCGATATCCTGCACTGCTTTTGCCAGTTCCCCGGCTTCCGGCAGCATCACGATGCGGAAGTGATCGGGCGTCGGGTAGCCGAATCCGCTGCCCGGAACGATCAGGATGTGCTTTTCCTTCAGCACGCCCATTCCGAAGTCTCTGTCATCTGTGATGTGATATCTCTGTGCATCAAATTTCGGGAACACATAGAACGCCGCATCATTCGGTACGACCGACATGCCTTCCGCGCGGCTGATCACATCCACCACGGCTTTTCTCTGTTCATACAGTCTGCCGCCCGGCACCAGCAGTGCTTTGGTGCTCTCCGGATCATTCAATGCGGCAGGAATGACCAGCTGCGTCAGCGTATTGCCGCAAAGACGCATGGAAGACAGCCTCTCCAGCGCATCACGGATTTCATCCAGCTCATGATCCGGTGAAGAAAGAATGACCCATCCGCAGCGGAAACCACAGATGATATGCGACTTGGACAGTCCGTTGAACGTCAGCACAGGCAGATCCGGTGCCAGCTTCGCACAGGACTGATGTACCTTTCCGTCCATCACAAGCCTGTCATAGATCTCATCGGAAAAGACGATCAGATGATGTTCACGTGCGATCTGCAGGATCTCTTTGACGATCTCTTCGTCATAGAGAACACCGGTCGGATTGTTCGGATTGATCAGCAGGATCGCTTTTGTGCGGTCATTGATCAGTGAACGGATATGTTCCGTATCCGGCATCCACCTGTTCTCCTCCGCGCACCGGTAATAGACAGGCTTTGCGCCGGCAAGATAAAGCGCATTGGACCAGAGCGAATAATTCGGGCATGGCACGAGCATCTCATCACCCGGATCCATGACCGCAAGCACAGCCATCTCCGCCATTTCGGAAACACCGTTTCCGACAAAGATATCTTCCATGCACGGATTTGTCAGCCCTTTGGACCGGTGATAGGCAAGGATCGCTTCCCTGGCGTCCGGCATGCCTCTGGAATCGCAGTATGCGACAGCCCTGTCAATGCCTGACAGCAGTGCTTCACGGACGCTGTCCGGCAGACCGAATCCGAAATTCGCGGGATTCCCGGTATTGAGGCGCAGAACATCCGTTCCTTCCTTCATCATTTTCAATGCTTCCTGATATAAAGGTCCGCGGATATCCGAGTGGACCTGATTCATTCTTACGGCGTTTGCAATTTTCATATCATTCATCTCCGTCACTGATATTATGCATACTCAAGCGTGAATTGTCTTGTGGAAAACAACGCTTTTTTCACAAGATCACGCCTTTTTCCTGAAAAGACAGCTGGTTGTTACATGCGGCAGATACGCTGTTCTTAAAGTACGCATATATGCGTATCAATCATACATCGTTTCCAGCGTCTTTTGACAGTCTGCAGTCATTTTCCGCACTGCCGCAAAAAAAACAGGCATCTGCCTGTTCAGTTATGCTTTGGTTCTGCAGCGAATGCCGTCAGGACTTCATCCAGTGTCCTGCCCAGGAACTTTGCGATCATTCTCCCGACATCAGCCGGCTTTTCTTTCATTCCGTCCGCAATATAATTCATGGCATTGTAGGTCAGTCCGTTGCTGTACTGATCAACAATAAATTTTCTGTCCCCGTCATCCAGCTCCCTGG
>DMBB01000186.1 GCA_003446295.1 Erysipelotrichaceae bacterium | reverse complement strand
GAGTATGACAATACCCGCATGGGCAATCAGGACTTTGCGTTCAAAAAGAAGGTACTGTCCAAGACACTGCATATCCGCATGAATACGGAGATCCTGAAACTGAACGAATGGACGCCCAAGGAGATCCTTGAACGCTGCGACAGACTGGCTGAACAGATCATCCGTCTGTATCCGTATGAAGACGCAGCTGTCACAGCTGAAGATGAAAAAGACGATGACATGATCGTGCTCACAGCACCTACCGTCAATGCCAGAGCTGTATATCACAGCTCCGACAACATTGAAGTGCTTTCCGGTACGACCATGAAGGCGTACGGGCCTCAGGAAATGAAGTCCATGAAGTCGCTGTTTACAAGCCTGATGTCATCTGGCGTATTGTCCGAAGCAGAAGACGGCAGGATCCAGTTCGACAGAAACTATCAGTTCCGAGATCTGAATACCGCTGCCCAGTTCCTCATGCATAGAGGCGGTGACAACACAGCCGCCTGGACCAGGGAGAACGGTGAAGCACTGACGGTCAAACCGTTAGAAGCTGCTCCTGTACAGCAGCAGCCTGCCAGGAAAAAGCCGCAGCAGCGCAGACGCCAGTCACAGCAGAAGAAACAGAAAGCTGCTGTGCAGAAGAGTCCTGAACAGAAAAAGCAGGAAGCACCTGCACCGAAGAAACAGGAACAGAAAGCACCTGCCAGGCAGAAGAACAAACCTGCTCCTCAGCAGCCCAAACCAAAGAAGGAACAGCCTAAGGAACCGGAACGCAAAATGGAGGTCCGTGTGATCAAGGCAGAGAAAAAAGAAACTGCTGAGAAACAGGACCAGACGAAGAAAAAAACAGATGCTTCAGGATTTCTGAAGAATCTGTTCAGACCCAAGGGTTAATCCCTCAGCTGGTAATAATCTTTGTATTTCTGAAACGCATTAGGGATCGCGCGCTGAGCGAGATCCTTTTTGTCTGCCAGAATATAGCCTTCCGAGCATGCCAGAGGGGATGCTGTGCGGATCTCATATGCGGTCATATGCCATTCCAGATGCGTGAAGATATGCCTGCTGTCGGGAAGGCGTCTGATATGCAGGGGTTCAAAGCCCAGACGTTCTGTTTCATCCAGTGCTTCCCTGACGGACAATACAGCATCAACGGAAGGGAATTCATACAGACCTGCCAGCAGTCCTGTATCAGGACGCTTATGCAGAAGGAAATGTTCCCCGTCCCTAATGACAAGGACGGTCTTCTCTATGATCTTTCTCTGCTTCAAAGGACTGCGATAAGGGATCCTGTCTGTTGTCTCTTCCAGGTGTGCTCTGCAGACATGTACAAAAGGACATTCACTGCAGTGCGGGGGACCATTGGGTACACAGACAAGCGCACCGATCTCCATCCAGGCCTGGGTAAAGGACTGAACAGTATGCCTGTCCGGTGTCCATGTGTCATAGCAATGCAGTATGATCTGTTCCATCAATTGCTTTGTATGCGCATCACGGATATCATCTTCCATGCCGAACAGTCTTGCCAGCACTCTCATCACATTGCCATCCACCGCAGCAGCAGGTCTGCCATAAGCAATGGCAGAAACGGCACCGGCAGTATACGGTCCGATACCGGGAAGACGTATCAGTTCATCACGTTCTTCCGGGAGTCTGCCCTGATATTCATTCATGAGTGCCTGGGCACATTTCTTCAGGTTTCTTGCCCGGCTGTAATAGCCCATGCCTTCCCATAAGCGCATCAGTCTGTCATCATCGCATGCTGCTAGAGAAGGAATATCGGGAAGTTCTGAAGTGAATTCAATGAATTTCTCCCGGACTGCTTCTACACGTGTCTGCTGCAGCATGATCTCACTCAGCCAGACATGGTAAGGATCACCTGTCTCACGCCATGGCAGATCACGCTTGTTCGCTTCATACCATGATAAAAGTGCTGTTTTCATTTCATTCGTTATTTCGTATGCTGTATCATAGCTGCTCATGAAAACAATTTTACAACGGTTTTGATAATTGAGAAAAGGCAGTAACTGGTTTATAATGTACTGGCAATGCAGGCGTGGTTCAATGGCAGAACCTCAGCTTCCCAAGCTGATGACGCGGGTTCGATTCCCGTCGCCTGCTTATACCAATACAAAGCGCATAATGAAGCGCTTTTTCTATTGTAAATGTGCAAAAGAGTTTGGCGTATAACAAAGGAATTTAGCGTATAAGACAGTTTCAATACAAAGCAGGGAATACATAACAATTTAGCGTATAGCGACAAGTGTTAATTGATTTGCAGGAATTGTAGATTGTACATGTACATGCTGAAATGCTCTGAGTGTGACAGGAAATATACCCTGTCTTTTCTTTTCTTGATAATAAAAAGCATCAACTGTTTGCCAATGCTCCTTATGTAGGAAAATTGATATATGATTTCTGACGATATTTACATCACTCAACACCTAACGCTTTGAATACCGCATTATTTAACAAATTTTAAAAGATTCTGAACCAATATATGCTATAAGGTATATTTTTTGATTAGAAAAAGTGATGGCATGCATAAAAAACTCCGATTTATTAA
>DMBB01000121.1 GCA_003446295.1 Erysipelotrichaceae bacterium | reverse complement strand
GTGCGACTGCCCGTCGCACAAAAGAGGATGGGTTTTCATCCATCCTCTGTTTGTTGTTTTACGGTACCAGGTTCTCCTGGATCGCTCTTGCAATGATCTTGAATTTCACTGTTGCATATCCTGCATATTTACCGATGCCGTGGATCCTGACAGTTGCTGTTCCTTTCTTCGTATTGTTGGTATACGGATACTTGATATCCGCAATTTCATAGTCAACGCCATAAATCAGCGATTCATTCTTCAGCATTGCGCTTGTAAAGTCTTCTGCATCCAAAGTAACCGGAGTTCCGTTCAGATACTGTTTGTCTGCGATCTTAACTTTTACTGAAGAAATGTTATTGACCTTTTCCGTCACTCTGAACTGAGCACTCACTGTTCCATTGTAGTTGCCTTTTCCGTTGACAGTGACTGTAATCACATCACCGGCATTGACAGTGTCCAGCTTTGTGAGGACGACATCGTCTCTGGTATATACCGCATTCTTCATGTCGTAATCAGTGTTTGCTGTTAGAGCCTTACCATCAGCATCTTTGATCATGAGCGTTGTAGTAAATGCACCCTTCTTTGTGGTTGCATTGATGTCTGCAGCATATTCAACCATGCTGTTCGTCAGTTCCTTGACAGCGATCGAGAACTTCGCAGTCAGTGTTCCGGTGTAGTTTCCTATACCGGTCACCGTTACTGCCGGCGCTTTCGCTGCAGTTTTTTCTGCAGCTTTCTTGTTGTTGGCGTACTTCACTGTGTAGTCAACGCCTTCAACAAGGATCGTTCCGTCGGTTGCTTTCACGGTCACTTCAGGTTTCGCACCTGACTTCACATGAACTGTATCAGCTACTGTGAGCGTTGCTGTCTTAGCAAGGGAATCCTTATTGACAGTTATTGCAACCTTCACAGTTCCGGTATAGCCATTGATTCCGTTTACAAGAACATACAATTTACCGGCTTTGGATGTGTCAGGATATTCGATCTCATAATCCTTTCCTTCAACCAGGTTGAATGATGCTTTATTCTTGACCAGGATCTCAGGTGTTTCATTTCTTTCGATCGTCTTCTTCACTGCACTTGCCGCAATTGCCTTTGACAGTGCAGTTCCGGTGATCTTGAATGTTTTGGATTTGGTTCCTACAGAATAGATTCCATCGCCCTCAACAGTTACTGTTGCAGTTCCGCACTGTGTATTGTTGGTATACGTAACAGTGTACCTGCCCGGATCAACGACTACTCTTCCGCTCTTTACCGTAACTACCGGTTCAATTGCTGCACCGTTGTTGTAAGGATAGCTTGATTTCGGAATCGTAATTGTTGTTTTCGACAGATTTACCTGGTCCGCACTTGCAATCTGCAGTTCGAACTTCCGGGTACCTGTGTAGTTGCCGATGCCTGTCGCAGCCACTTCATACTTTCCGGGTTCTTTGTAGTCTCCGGCACTCGGATAGGATAGCGTGTAATCGATATTCTTTTTCAGCGTCTTTTTGTTATCGGTAATTGTCGGTGAAACTTTCTGCACTGTGCCTGTATAGTTTGCAGAAATGATCGTGACTTCATCCTGAGTGATATCCCTGGGAAGAATGTCAAATGTACGGGTTTCTGTTCCGCTGTAGTTGCCCCTCATCTTAATGATGACTGTAGGCGGTGTTTCACTGTCTTTGGAAGCAGCTTTTGTATTGTTCTTATATGTTACTGTGTAATGAGTTCCTGCTTTGAGCAGAGCACCATCATCATAGATCGTAACTTTCGGTTTCAAAGCGCTTCCTGTATAGACCATGGAATCGATCGGTTCGATCGTAATTCCTCTGATTGCACAGACAATATTCTTCAGCCAGCTTTCATTATCATAGCCGATTTTGATGTTGTTCCAGTCAGCTCTTGATCCTGCATAATTGACCGTCATTGTATTGTCGTAGTCTCCGAATACGGCATCTCCGATCTTTGTAAGACTCAGCGGCAGATCAAGTTCTGTAACTTTATTGCAGCCACGGAAAGCATAGCTTGCAATTCTTGCTAATCCGGAATGAATTGTCACCTTCTCCAGTTCTGTACATCCGGCAAATGCAGACATACCGATCGATTCAACTGATTCCGGAATGTCGATCTCCGTAAGGCCTGAATCCGAGAATGCTGCAGGTCCGATCTCTGTTAATGAATCAGGCAGATCGATCTTCTTCAGGGAGCTGCAGTACATGAACAGTCCCTGCTGAAGCTCTGTCAGTCCTTCAGGAAGCTTGACAGTTCTCAAATTCGGACACGATTCAAACGCACCCATACCGATATTCTTAACAGTATCAGGAACTGTGACGGATACCAGGCGTTCGTTGGAATCAAATGCAATTTGAGCAATCGCTGTGATCGTTGCTCCATTGATCACACTCGGAACTGTAACATCTGTGTCTGTACCCACATACCCGAGGATCGTTGATCCACTATATACAAATCCGTTATAGATAGAACACTGATTTTCAGTCCAGACATCCCAGGAATATGTGATTTCATCATGTACTGTCAGTGTGATCTTCAGTACACCATATCCTTTCACTGTTACCAGTCCATGGTCATCTACTACTGCAAGTTCTTCATCAGAAGATTCCCAGGATACATATGTGCTGTCGAGCAGTGAATTCGGATCATACATTTCCATCTGGAAAGATGCACCTACCGGCAGTTTGATCATATGAGGTGTCAGAGGATACAGTTCATCATCTCCCACGATCCTCACGGAGCACTCAGCAGAGATATCTTTGTTCTCTGCGGATACCGCTGTGATTGTCCCTTCATAAGAGCCCTTCTTCGCTGCCGTGAAGATTCCGTCTTCATATGTCAGATGTTCTTCATCAAACTCCCAGATAACATCCTGATATGTTGTCTGAGCAGGCGAGAATTCTGTCTCAATGGCAAATGAGCTGCCTTCTTTGATCCAGATCTCTTCCGGAAGCAGTGTAATAGACTGTACCGGTACCAGGCCGTCTTCACAGATCAGATAGGCATTCAGCAGAGGATCATTCTCCGATCCGATGCTGATCTCGTCCCATCCTTCTTTGTTTCCGGCATAGCGTACCGTCTGCAGGCTGACTGCTCCCTGGAATGCTGTTTCCTTAATCTCTTTAACAGATTCAGGTATAGATACTTCTTTCAGTCCTGTTCCGCTGAAGAATCCTGCCGGGATTACTTCAACTGAAGGAACATGCAGTACTTCAAGGTTATTGCAATTCCTGAATGCATACGCACCGATCGTTTCAATATCATCTCCTTCAAATTCGATCGAGACGATATCACTGTCCGCAAATGCGTTTTCTTCGATCACCTTCACACTTGCAGGTACAGAAATCTCAACTGCAGATTTCATGCCGGCAAACATTCCCTTGCTTATCGTTTCAAGATTGTCATTCAGCATGATGACTTCCAGAGCTGTACATCCTTCGAAGAGTTTTTCTCCTGCCGATTCAAATGTTGACGGGAATACAAAGTCTGTCAGTGAGGTGCAGCCTTTGAAAGCCTGGTCATCAATATAGCGTATGCCTTCATTCAGATATACTTCGTTCAGGGAAGTACATCCTTCAAACGCATTTCTGTAGATATCTGTTACTGTAGAGGGAACAACCACTTTCACAAGTGTTTTATTGTCTTTAAATGCTTCATAATCAATGAACTCAACAGGATAACCGTTGATCTCTTCCGGTATACCCACTTCAGCATCACTGCCTATGTATTTCCTGATAACGATACGTCCATGCTCAATTTCTTCATCATCCAGTCCCGTGTCGAATGCAATCTTGAAATCATAATATGTATCATCAACATGGACCAGACATTCTGCAGATGCTGAATGGCTTGCGCTTGAAACCAGGATGACTGCATCTCCGCCGCCATTGGCTGTAATGACACCATTCGCATTTACTGATGCGACAGCTGTATCACTGCTAGTAAACACGAGGTCAGTCGGTACTGCATCATCATTTTCGAATATCGCATCCAGCTCGAACGTCTGACCAGGAATTAATGTCTCTTCATAACTGTTCAGTTCAAGCTCATCAGTTACAACGAGTTTACTGAGATCTGTTACAAGATATGTTTTTGAACCGACCTCGGAGGAGATGCTGTCTGTAGATACTGCCTTACCATCTTTCAGGTAGTACATGGTCTTGGTCAGAGGGATGACATTATTCCCATATGCTGCAGGTGCTTTGAGTTCTGAAAGTGAAGATGTTTTGGAAAGGAAATCTTTAATATTTTTCGATTCCCTTACTCTGCTTAGATCAAAACTGCTGATATCCAATGTCTTCAAAGAACTGCAGTTGTAAAACATATTATGCATTAACCAGACTTTGCTTGTATCAAATGACGACAGATCAAGTTCGGTTAGTGAGCGACAGTTTCCAAACATTGATTCCATGTACTGGACTTTTGATGTATCAAAGCCCGATACATCCACGCTGGTAAGTGATTCGCAGGACGCAAACATACCGCCCATATATGTCACATTGCTTGTATCAAATGATGACAGATCTACATCAGTCAATGATTTGCACCAAGTAAACATACCGGACATTGATGTAACTGAACTTGTATCAAATCCGGACAGATCCAGTGATTTCAAGGATTCACATGCTATAAACATGTTGTCCATATCAGTAAGTCCCGTTGTATCTGCTTTCCTGATATCCAGGTAAGTCAGTTCATGCAAACCTTCAAAAATACTGATAGGACTTGAAGGAAGTTTTATCTTTTCTGCAAATGTGATCGACTTGGTCGTATAGTTTTCACCAATGGTTCCGCCGCCGGTGTCTTCACCGCCAACATGTTTGTGATTTTCATCGTGGAAACTATGTGGCGTGAGAACTACCTGGTATTCTTTTCCGTCAATATTTGCATGATTATATACGACAATGTCTTCCACTACATTCTTTGAATCAAGTGTATTTAATGTGACAGTGCCTTCTTCTTCATTCACTGTATACAGGAATGCTTTGAGCCATTCATCGGAAACATGTTCAGCTGTCGTTACAGTTACTTCACATGTTGCCGTGTATGAACCGTCTTCTGTTGTTACTGTGACAGTGACAGGTTTATCCGTTGCTTTAACTGCTGTTACTTTACCCTGTGC
>DMBB01000089.1 GCA_003446295.1 Erysipelotrichaceae bacterium | reverse complement strand
GCCATATCCACCATCAGCATTGCTCCGCATTCATCGGCGATCGAACGGAACTGCCTGAAGTCGATCTCTCTTGCATATGCACTCGCTCCGGCAACGATCAGTTTCGGCTTCACTTCAAGTGCGAGTTTTCTTAAGGCATCATAGTCAATGCATTCAGTCTGCGGATCAACGCTGTAGGAAGCGAAATCATACAGCTTTCCGGAGAAGGAAACTTTGGATCCGTGTGTCAGATGTCCCCCGGCGGAAAGATCCATGCCCAGCACCTTGTCTCCGGGATTCAGCACGGAGAAATAGACAGCCATGTTTGCCTGTGAACCTGAATGCGGCTGAACATTTGCATGATCTGCGCCAAACAGTTCACACGCACGTTTTCTTGCCAGTTCTTCAACTTCATCCACATATTCACAGCCCCCGTAATAGCGGTGTCCGGGATAGCCTTCTGCGTATTTGTTTGTCAGGATCGAGCCTGCTGCCTGCCGTACTTCTTTTGAGCAGTAGTTCTCGGAAGCGATCAGTTCAATGTTGTGTTCCTGACGCTGGCGCTCACGCGCAACAGCCTGTTCCAGTTCTTGATCAAACATCTGTTATTCTCCTTTCAATGCTTTTTCTATCATTTCCATTGTTACCGGACCCTGTCTGAGGATACGGATATCGTCCTGTGTGCAGTCTATGATCGTACTGGCCTGACCGAATGAAGGCCTGCCGTCCATCATTCCCGCCAGACCCGGGCATGACTGTGCGATCTCCTCAGGCGTCGTGCAGACAGGCTGACCGGACTGATTCGCACTGGTCATATAGAGCGGAACACCGACCATCCGGATCAGTTCCTCCAGCTCTTTTGAAGATGCCATGCGGATCGCCAGCGTATCCATGCCGCCGTTCACAAATGCCGGAACTTCTTCCCGTTTCTTCAGAACAAGCGTTACCGGACCGGGCATAAAAGCAGCGATCAGTTTCTCTGACCTTTCATCTGTCAGGGCAATCTGTCTGATCTGCCGGACATCCGCACACATCAGCGGGAGTGCCTTTGTTTCAGGTCTGTGCTTGATGTTTCTCAGATTTTCCTGAGCTTCCTCATGATCCATTCTCGCACATACCCCGTACACCGTATCCGTAGGGACGGAGATCACACCGTCCTGTCTGAGCAGTTCAGCCAGCTCAGTCAGTTCATTCAGGCCGTACAGCTTCATCGTCGTCTTCATCTTCTTTCTTTGTACCCTCATGGTACATGAGCAGCAGTTTTCCCTCTGCCATCAACAGCATAAGCAGAAGGACTGCGCCTCCAATTAATCTGCGTTTCATATATGTTGATTCTAACATCGTTTGCGGTATGATTATCATTGAAATTCCGGAGGTATCTATGTTTAATTTCGAAAGTGATTACACTGAAGGCTGCATTCCCGAGATCCTGGAAGCACTTCAGTCTACTAACACCGAACAGACCGGCGGCTACGGTATGGATCCCCATTGCGATCATGCGCGTGCTCTGATCAAAAAAGCCTTTGGCTGTGAAAACGCTGATGTTCATTTCCTGGTCGGCGGCACACAGGCAAACATGACAGTCATCTCATCCATACTCCGTCCGCATCAGGGTGTTCTCTGTGCCGAAAGCGGACATATCAACTGCCATGAGACCGGTGCAGTCGAAGCAACAGGACATAAATGTCTGGCACTTCCCTCTGAGGATGGAACGATCACAGCTGCCCAGGTAGAAGAAGCGATCGTACGGCAGCGTGATGATGAAAGCTATGAACATATCGTTCAGCCGGGTATGGTCTATATCTCCTTCCCGACAGAAACAGGAACACTTTATTCAAAGAAACAGCTGAGCGCATTATATAAAGTCTGCAGAAAATACGGTCTGCCGCTCTTCATTGACGGTGCAAGGCTCGGATACGGACTGGCTTCCGCCAGCAATGATCTGAAGCCGAAGGATATCGCGAAGCTCTGCGATGTATTCTATGTCGGCGGCACAAAGGTCGGCGCATTGTTCGGTGAAGCAGTCGTCATCGTCAATGATGATCTGAAAAAGGATTTCCGCTATCATATCAAACAGCGCGGCGGAATGCTTGCCAAGGGAAGACTGCTCGGCATCCAGTTTGAAGAACTGTTCAAGGAAAACAGATACTTCAAGATCTCCAGACACGCCATGGACATGGCTGAACAGCTGAGAAAAGCATTTGAAGAAAAGGGCTACCAGTTCGCATACCGTCCCGAAACCAACCAGCTGTTCGTTGTTCTGTCCAACACACAGATCAAAAAGCTCCGCAAATCATTTGCCTTCCATACGATGGGCATCATCGATGAAACGCACAGCGCTGCCCGCTTTGTCACAAGCTTCATGACAACGCAGGAAGGCGTCAATGCACTGATCAAAGCACTTTAATGACTTGCAAAACGCGTCTGTTTGATCACATTCAGACGCGTTTTTTTCATTACTTCAGTTCAACTGTGATGTCTGCTGTTCCGGCACGCTCATTGCATGCTGTAAGGGTAATGGTGTCTCCGGCATTTGCCTGCACGATCCAGGTAAGCTTTGAGGCAGCCTGTTCGTGATTGAATGTGGAGATGTTGTTTCCGTAGGAATAACCGGAACGGATATTATGGAATCCTCCCAGTCCGTCGATCTTCTCCGGTCCGGAAAGCACTTCCGCACCGTTCAGGGAAAGACGGATCGGCCTGTTTTCCTTCAGTTTCTTTGTTTCATTGGAAAGCCATGTCGGCAGGAATCCGGTATTCATCAATACCGCATCGATCTGCCATACATCATCGGATCTTCTGATAACTTTGACGTTGTCAAAGCCAACATCCGGAAGAACCTTTGCATAACGCATTGAGAAGTCCAGGATCTTTTCCAGCTCTTCGTTCAGCAGATGGCACGGAGGATTCTGGGTCGCGAATTTGTAATCAATTCCGCCGATCTCAACTGTTCCGAGCTGAGGATGTTCAAATTCCTTCCAGGGCAGGATCGATTCGGGGGAATTTTCTTTCAGCCATTCATAGACCTTCCGGTTCTCTTCTTCGATCTCCGCAGGCTTCTTATCCCTTCTGACCGGCCACTGCGGTCCGCATCCCGCTTTTTCCTTCACATTCCAGATCTCCATTGTGAAGGAAGGAATTCCTTTTGCGATGAAGCACCAGTCATCAAATGCACCGGCATCGAAATGCTTCGGATCGATGCAGTACGCATCAAACAGATTGCATGTCGGATAATTCAGTTTGTGATCCGCAAGGGCACCGATCTCTTTATACATCCGCATATCTTCCGGATCGCACTGCGTTTCCGAATACATTCCCGGAGGATGCAGAAGCGCACCGCCGGAAGTGTGCATGGTCAGTACAGCACAGATATTGCGGTGGGAAATGATGAAGTTTGCCATTGCCTGCGTCTCGGGCATTGACAGCGGATATTCACCTGCCCCGGGCTGTTTGGCATCGGGCATCCAGCTGACCGGGAAATTACGGTTGAAATCCATGGCATACAGGGGTCTTGCCATTGTGATATTCACTCCGTTGAATTCATCGATCATTCCCTCTGTATATACATTGTAGAATTCACCTGTTTTCTCATCCGGCTGGCGCTTTGTCATCAGGAAATCACTGTCATCACGCTTTTTCCACGCGCCGGCAGGTGTTTTGATGCGCATCATAACGATCTTTCCGTTATCATCCAGATCCTTTGCTTTCAGGCCATGGTTTTCGGACTGGTCTGCAGGATAGATGCGGTTGATGGAACGAACCGTATTTGCTGTATGCAGATATTCATCCACGCCGTCCGGTGAGATCCTCGGAATGAAGTAGAACGTCTGGTTTTTCAGCATTTCAGCGATCTCTGCTTCTTCATGATTTGACAGTATATGATCGATCATATGCAGGCATGCCATGGAACCGGAAACCTCTCCGGCGTGTGTATTGCCGTCCATATAGAATGCCGGCTTTTTGTCTGCCGGTCTCAGTGAATCATCACTGAGGGTCACAGACCAGATCGTCTTATCCTCTTCGGTCGTTCCGGCAGATTCCAGTTTCATCAGATCAGGATACATTCCGGCAAGCTTCTGAAGAGCAGCTGTCAGTTCGTAGTAGTCAAAGTAGTGATCATAAA
>DMBB01000092.1 GCA_003446295.1 Erysipelotrichaceae bacterium | reverse complement strand
AAGGAACTATCATACTGCACAGGCACAGCATTGATCTGATATCCGACGCTGATATCCGGTTCTTCATATTCCTCAGCGTCATCGATTTCTACCGACTCTTCAGAAGGCTCCTGAACCTCCTCTGCCATGAAGAAGGTGATCGTATAACCGTTTACCGCGATCCTATCGGTTTCCCCTGTCTGTTCTTCAACAGCAATATTCAATGACAGCTCAGCAGGTTCATATTCTTCATTGCCTTCAAACGAGAACAAAACAGGATATGTACCGGTACGCAGTTCAGAAAGCGGCAGACGGAAAACATAGCTGCCGTCCTCCCCTGCTTCCGTTTCAAACGTTTCTTCGCTGACATGAACAGTCAGCGGCAGCGAAAATCCATCACCGGCAGTGATCGTGATCAGAAGATCATCCCCGTCGATCACAAGCTCATCTGCCTGCTGAAGGAGCACTGATTTCAGCTCTGTTTCTTCAATGATTTCCGGTTCTTCAGGTTCTGCCGGATCCGCAGATTCCGGTTCTTCCGGGAATTCTGTCGTTTCAGGCAGTTCCTCTTCAGCTGTCTCCGCAATACTGACAGTCTCTTCAATCTCTTCGGCTGTTTCTTCTGTAGGAATTTCCGTTTCTTCAGGGAAGTTTTCTTCCGCAAAGACTGATGAAGGCAGACCGGTCACGCAAGTCTGCATGACCAGGATGACTGAAAGGAGATGTTTCAGAAATCTGTTCATTTTCATACCTCCTGCATATGATTTGCTGTTAGAGATGATCAATTATCATGAATGTGATTCACTATACAGTTATCATAACAAATTACCCGGACTTTATGTGCATTTGCGGCTTATTATTCACAATTCGTGCTGACTGTCATTTGATATGATGTCCGGATAAATGAAAAAGCCGCAGAAATACTGTTTCTGCAGCTTGTATTCTTATCACACTATGATGCAAAGAATTGATATCAGACTGATGCTTCAGAAGTTTTCACTGCGCATGACAGGTATTTTTCTGAACCGCCAGATACATTCCAGTCCAAGGAAATCCTTTTTCGCAGATACATAAAACCCGGCATGTGCGGCTTCTGCCTCCAGCTGAGGAAATGTGAAGAGAATCTCTTTGTTATGATCCCATCGGAAACATCTGTCCGCAAAGCAGATCATTTTCTCGGAAAGATCAGCAATAAAGATACTTCCGTCATCTTTGAGCACTCTCCTGCATTCCTGAAAGAATCTGATCCTGTCTTCAACATGGTGCAGGATACAGAAATCCAGTACAGCATCCATACTGCTGTCTTGAAACATGCTCAGATCACCTACATCACCGACTATAAACTGCGCGTTTTTCAGAACACGCTTCTCTGCAAGGGCGATCTGTTCCGGCATGATATCAATGCCCCAATAACCGGCAGGATGCATTGCTGTGATCAGCCCGGCAGCGTAACCGTTGCCGCATCCTGCTTCCAGTATATTTTTTCCTTCTGCAATGAATCCGAATTCCTGAAATGTCTTCAGTTCATAGTCACGGATCATCCATTTCCGCCAGCCCATCTGCATGGCTTCGTATTCACTTAAAGAAAGTTTCATATAAGCTCCCGTTTACTGTGATCAGTACAGAATATACGTTCTCGGATCAGCTGATCGTTCAGCTCGATGTTTGCTGTTACTGTTTTACGAACTGCTTTTCCGCAACCGGATGGTTTCTTGCAAGTTCTTCCGTATCACTGCTCTCGTCATATCCGTCATATGGTGCCTCCGGATCATGAACAAGTTTTCTGTCATGCCATATGCAGAGCCTGTCTCTGTGCGCAAAAGCCATGAATCTATTTGATGTCCATCCTGTATGTCCTGTGATGATCTTCGGATACAGGTTTCTCTTTACAAGCAGATGCTCAAGCTTTGCCAGTGATTTAACAGACAGATTATTGTCTTCCGCCAGCATGGCAATAAAGCTGTATCCTCCGTCTGCTCCAAACCAGATCGTGTCTCCGGTAAACAGATATGCATCATCGATCAGATAAACCATATGTCCCCAGGTATGTCCCGGAACAAGGATGCATTCAATTTTGATGTCATCGATATAGAAGACCTCACCGTCTATCAGAAGGACCTTCTCATTGGACGTACGGATCCTGGAAAGCGCAACAGTCCGGTGCATGACCATGCGTTTTGCCTCTCCGGTCATATATCTGTTTTCAATCTCTCCGATATACAGTTTCGCATCTTTAAACAGAAGATCACTGTCTTCCTCTACCGCACCGACATGGTCAGTATCCTGATGCGTGATCAAAATGTGTTTGATATCAGCCGGATCGATATCGAGCCAGGCCATCTTTTCTTTCAGACGGTCATAGTTGTATCCGGCGTCGATCATGATCGTTGTGTTTCCTTTTGTATAAAAGAAAATATTGGCTACATACTCCCGAAGACATTTCACATGTTCATCGATCACGCCTGTCTGTGCAGGCTTGAAGATCTCACTGTCCCGGAAGAGATAAGACATGAAGATCTCCTGTCCTTTGGAATCTGTTTTTGACATCAGATCATTTCCTTCCTGTCAGCAGTCTGGAACCGCCGAGCATCAGTAAATTGGCTTCTGCCGGATTTTTGAAGAATTCTCTTCTGGTATCGATCAGGCGGACTTCTTCATAACCCATATCCCTGAGTTTCTTTACGAAGGCTAGCATGTCTCCGTATCTTGCTTCACTCATGAGATCATGGATCGCAAATGTTCCTCCCTTTTTCAGAACACGCAGTGTTTCCAGCAGAAGATCCTGTTTATTCCTGCCGAAGATATTATGGTAAACATAATTACTTACAACAGCATCAAACGATTCGTCCGGATAATCCAGTCTGACTGCATTTCCTTTTTCAAAGCGGACATTACTGACTCCTTCCGCTTCTGCATTATCGATACATCTCTGTCTGGTAAAATCCTTATACTCCATTCCCCATGGATCGATGCCTGTGACCATGGCCTTGGGATTGCGTTTAGCGACAGCAATTGCAAGCGCACCGCTTCCGCATCCGACATCCAGGCATGTGCCGCCTTCGGGAAGATTCACGTATTCAGCGATTCCTTCAATGATGTCTCTGGAAAGCTGACGGTTTCCCGTGTAGGAAAACGATGATCTTGCTGCATAGCTGTAAACGGTCCATAGCCCTGCTGCGCATGCTCCGGCCTTCAGCAGGCAGGATAAAGGTTTCCTGCAGGACAGATCCGAACGGGAGACAACAGCATCACTTACAGCAAGAACCGCTGTTCCGATCGCACCGCCATAAACCATTTCAGCAGGCATCCAGTTTGCATAATCAGGTTTTTTGTTCATTTTAAAATATCTCGCTTTCTTTTTTCTGTTTTTGATGCAATCACATGGCTGATCGCCATTACGGGATGATGGAAGATCATCCTCGGTCCGCTCCAGCGCATGATGGTTATGATCCTTTCACGGTGTGCAGGTTCATAGCAGTGTACGGTACAGTTTGAACAGAATGTCTTTGTTTCCATAAACGGACAATGATCGCTCCGCTGCCAAGCATAATCGCATAATTCACGGCAATCCGGACATAGCTGCCCATGGACCGTATGATGATGACCATTGCAGTACAGAATGATCATTTCCCTGACGACCCGTTTTTCCTTTTCACGCTTTCCCTCTGTATTGTTCACGATATTCTTCCTTGTGACATCGGGTATACCTGATCGGCGATCCTCATGGTCGACTGACGATGGGATACGATCACGATCGATCTTTTATCTTTTTCCCGATACAGCGCCTTTAGTACGATCGCTTCATTCAGACTGTCCAGATTGCTGGTCGGTTCATCCAGCAGGATGAGACCTGCATCGTGCAGGAATGCTCTGGCAAGACCCAGACGCTGCCGTTCACCGCCGGACAATGCACGATCCGGACCGATCACGGTATCATAGCCTTCCGGCAGGGACATAATGAATTCATGCAGAGAAGCCCTCTGGCAGGCTTCCTCGACCTCCTGCTGCGAGGCATCCAGTTTTGCGATCTTTACATTTTCTGCAATCGTATCCTTGAACAGCACGGTATCCTGCGTCATGTAGCTTTCCATGTTTCTCAGATTGACAGTATTGATCTGATCAATATCCGTACCAGATACCATGATATGACCGTTCTTTACTTTCCAGAAACGCATCAGCAGCTTCAGCAATGT
>DMBB01000036.1:12175-12651 GCA_003446295.1 Erysipelotrichaceae bacterium | reverse complement strand
CGTCTGAAGCAGCAGTACTTCTTTGTTGCAGCAGGCCTGCAGTCAATTATCATGGACCATATTTCAAAATACGGTACGCTTGATAATCTCGCAGACAAAGTATCCATCCAGCTGAACGATACACATCCTGTTCTGGCAATTCCCGAGCTGATGCGTATCCTGATGGATAACCATGGTTATTCCTGGAAAGAAGCATGGAAGATCACTACAGGCGTTATGTCTTATACGAACCACACAGTCATGGCAGAAGCACTCGAAACATGGCCGTGTGAATATCTGAGAAACCTTGTACCGAGAGTCTTCATGGTCATTGAAGAAATGGATAAGCGTTTCAATGCGGAAGTATCGGAAAAGTATCCGGACGATCCTTACCTGTACGGACGTGTATCCATCATCTCCAACAACATGGTGCATATGGCAAGAATGGCAGTTATCGGTTCCCATTCCGTCAATGGTGTCGCAAAGATCCATTCCGG
>DMBB01000036.1:11451-12028 GCA_003446295.1 Erysipelotrichaceae bacterium | reverse complement strand
CCGAGAAGATTCATGATCTATTCCAACCCGGAACTGAAGCAGCTCCTGGATGATACGATCGGCAGAAGCTATCAGCGTGATTTCTCCAAGATCATCAAACTGATGGATCATGTGGATGATCCGAAGGTTCAGAACAAGTTCCTTGAAGTTAAGAAAGCAAGGAAACAGATCCTGGCAGATTATATTCTGAAGGATACAGGCATTACGGTTGATGTCAATTCGATCTTTGACTCACAGGCAAAGCGTCTGCACTCCTATAAGAGACAGCTGCTGAATGTACTGCATATTATTTATCTGTATCAGAGGATCAAGGAAGATCCGACGTTTACGATCACGCCGCAGACATTCATCTTTGCCGCAAAGGCAGCTTCATCCTATGTCTTTGCAAAGAAGGTCATCAAGCTGATCAACTGCATGGCTAAGGTCATCAACAATGACCCGGATGTAAAGGGCATGCTGAAAGTCGTATTCCTGAAGAACTACAGTGTTTCCATGGCTGAGATCCTGATGCCGGGTTCCGACGTCAGTGAACAGATCAGTACAGCCGGCAAAGAAGCCAGCGGTACCGGAAACATGA
>DMBB01000036.1:0-11409 GCA_003446295.1 Erysipelotrichaceae bacterium | reverse complement strand
GGAAACATGAAGTTCATGATGAACGGTGCGATCACACTGGGTACGCTTGATGGAGCTACCGTTGAGATCGATGATCTGGTAGGCAGAGAGAACGATGTGATCTTCGGTCTGACCGTAGATCAGATCCCTGAAGTCCGCAGAAACTATAAGGCATGGGATTACTTCCAGAATGACCCGAGGATCCGCAAGGCAATGAATACCATGATCGATGGTACATGGAACGGCAACAAAGAAGACTTCCGTGTTATCTACGATGAGATCCTCGTCAAGAATGATGAATATCTGGTTCTGGCAGACTTTGACGCATATGTCAAAGCACATGAAGAGATCTGCAGAAAGTATGCAGACCAGTCCGCATGGGCAAAGAGCTGCCTGATCAACATCGCAAAGAGCGGATATTTCTCCAGTGACCGTACGATCAATCAGTACGCTGAAGAGATCTGGAATATCAAGCCTCTTAAGTTCTGATATGATAAGCTGTATCTGTGAAAGGTACAGCTTTTTCTTATGGTTGAGGTCATGGAAAACAACAGGACACAATGGTATCGAAATGCACGCTTCGGTATGTTTATTCATTGGGGCGTATATGCTGTTCCCGCAAGAGGGGAATGGGTCATGAGCGATGAAAAGATCAGCGTCTCCGAATATCAGAAATATGTCAGAACGTTTCGTCCGGAAAAATTCAATGCGGATGAACTGGCACAGCTGGCAAAAGAAGCAGGGATGAAATATGCGGTCATGACCGCAAAGCATCATGATGGATACTGCATGTTCGACAGTCAGCTGACGGATTACACTTCCGTCAAATATACCGGCCATGACTTTATCAGAGAATATATCGATGCATTCCGCAGAGCGGGATTGAAGATCGGTCTTTATTACTCGCTTCTGGACTGGCACCATGAGGATTATCCCCACTATGGCGACAGACATCATCCGATGCGCGATAACATAGATTACAAGGATCGTGAACATGATTTCGGGAGATATCTCGAATATATGCACGGACAGATCCGTGAGCTCTGCACCAGCTACGGAAAGATCGATATTCTTTGGACGGATTTTTCCTATGACGATATGCGGGCAGACACATGGCAGGGTGAAAAACTGGTCAGAATGATACGCAGTCTGCAGCCTGATATCATACTGAACAACAGGCTGGAAGCCAGCGGGGAAGGATTCGGTTCATTATTATCTGCACATCCGAAAATTACTTCCGGTGATTTTGTGTCTCCTGAACAGATCGTTCCGCCTGAAGGGATCCGCAATGAAGCCGGTGAACCTGTCATGTGGGAATCCTGCGTGACAATGAACAATCACTGGGGCTACTGCAGAGATGATCATTACTTCAAGCCTGCAGACATGATCCTGCATAAACTGACGGAGTGTGTCTCAAAAGGAGGAAACCTTCTGCTGAATGTCGGACCGGATGAGCAGGGACAGCTTCCGGAAGAAGAAACAGAGATCCTGAAACAGATCGGAAGCTGGATGAAGATCAATCATGAATCGATCTATGGATGCGGTCCGTCAGGTATCGCAAAACCGGAGTACGGCAGGATCACACGGAACGGTGATCATATATATTACCATGTATACGAAGGACAGTTCGGAGGCATACCGCTTCCCGGTATCAGACGTGAAGATATCGCTTCGATCAGGCTGCTGGGGAAAGGGAATGTCAGGATCTCCGACAGCTGGATCACATCAAACTATCCGGAACTTGTATTTGCAGACCTCGGGGAGGATCCTGTGCTTCCGGACAGGACCGGCACAGTCATCGAGATCATTCTGAAAGAATGTGACCGCTGATATCATTTTCCTGTGTATCAGAGTGAAGGGAGTATGAGATGAAAGACAGCGAGATTGTAGAGCTTTATTGGAAGCGTGCAGAGCAGGCCATACTTGAGACAATGAATCAGTATGGCAGATATCTGTATTCAATTGCGTACAGGATCCTGTACAGCAATGCGGACAGTGAAGAATGCGTGAATGATACTTATCAGCACGCCTGGTATGCCATGCCTCCGCATAAGCCGCAGAAACTGGGCCCGTTTCTGGGAAAGATCACGCGTAATCTGGCATTGAATATGTATGAACGGATGACTGCAGAAAAACGCGGAGCAGGGGAAACACCGGCTGCTCTGGATGAATTAAGCGAAGTGATCGGGAGTGAGGAGAGTGTTGAAGCAAATGTCGATGCAAGCATCCTGCAGGATCTGATCAACGAATTCCTCGGTACCCTGAACGCAGACACAAGAAAGATCTTTGTCCGCAGATACTGGTACATGAGTTCAGTGAAAGAAATAGCGGAAGAATACGGGATCAGCGAGTCAAAAGCCAAGATGTCTTTGATGAGGACAAGGGAAAAACTCAGAGAATATCTCAGGAAAGAGGGGTATGCCGTATGAAAGAGATGGATCTGCTGCGGGCAATGAACGACATTGACGACAAATATATTGAAGAAGCAGCACCGGGAGAACCTGTAAAGAAACCGTTATTCAGAAAATACTACAGACAGTTCACTGCAGGAGCGGGCGTTTTCGCTGTACTGCTGTTCGCCTTTGTATGGGTAAGAGTCAGCAATTACCGCATGGGAAGCACAGCTTCCGGCGGCGCTGCTATGGACGCTGCCCCCCAGATGGCCGAGAGCGCAGTTGAAGAAACGGATAACAAATCGGCAGATGCAGGCTATGGAAATATGACAATAACATCTTCGGCGGCACTGACATTTACCTATCCTGAAAGCTATCGTGAATATACCGTGGTTACCGAAGAGGATACTGAAGAAGGACTTGCAGTGGTCTACAGAAATGAACAGGGCAAAGAAGGTCTGAGGATCATCTTCAGCCGTAAGCAGGAGTCCTTCAATGCGAATATGCCGCTGGATGAATCGAAAGAAGCGGAAGCAGCCCGCATGGCAAAGGATGCCGTATGGACAGACGGAGAATGGACATACCGGATCGTATTGGCAGAAGAGATCAGTGCAGAGGAGCTGCAGGAGCTGATGAATGAAATACATCAATAAGAAACTGATCTGCCTGTGCGTGTCATTGGGCATCCTGACAGGATGCGCTTCAGACGCCGGAACAGTTTCATCTCCTGAAAGTACTGTGAAGCCTGTATTGATGAATATGCTGGAACCGGTCCTTCCGGAAGCTGAGCCGTATCCGATGGAGGAAGACTACTTGGAATCCGGAAGTGTGAATTACGAAAAGTATGATGAAGCACTCAGAAACTGGTATTCCCGGCAGCAGGAACTGCAGACACGGTCACAGGCATATCAGGAACAGCTGCATCAGTTTGCGGAAAAGCTTTCCGGACAGCTGCTGAATGTATCCGGAGATGAGAATGCGGTTTATTCACCTTTGAATATCTATTTGGCTTTGAGCATGCTGTGTGAGGCAACAGACGGCAATACCAGGGCACAGATCATGGATCTTCTCGGGGCAGAAGATATGGAAGGTCTGAGAGCAGCAGTTCAGGCATTATGGGAAGCCAATTACAATACAGGAGATGCCCTTACAAGCATTCTTTCCGATTCCCTATGGCTGGATGAACGCCTTCAGTATCAAGAGGAACTCCGGCAGATACTGGCAGATCATTACTATGCGTCTTCCTATATCGGGGATCTGGACTCAGAAGCCTGCAGCGAAGCATTCAGGAACTGGCTGAACCAGGCGACAGGCGGACTTCTGAAGGATCAGGCAAACGGGATCACGCCGACACAGGATACGGTCATGATGCTGGCTTCTGCGATCTATTACCGCGGAAGATGGGTGTCCGGATTCGCAGATACAACAGAGGAGATCTTCCATTCACCGTCAGGCGATATCATGTGCGATATGATGCATTCGGAAGAAGAAGGAACTATTTATTACGGAACAAACTGGAAAGCAGCAGCGCTGGGTATTCAGAACAGCGGCCGGATGTGGATCGTTCTTCCGGATGAAGGAACGGATCTGATGGATGCTGTAAATGATCCTGCTGTCAGGGAAATGATGAAAGACCCGTCAGGCTGCGAAAGCAGGTACGGGAATGTTCAGATGGCAGTTCCCAAACTGGATATCATGTCAGATCTGGATCTGAAAGACAGCCTGACAGCGCTGGGCATTACCGATGTGTTCGACCCTGCAAAAGCGGATTATACACCGTTATCTGATCAGACTGATCTATATCTGGACGGGGCCAGACATGTGGCAAGATTGAAAGCTGATGAAGAAGGGGTCGAGGCAGCAGCCTACACAGTTCTGGTCACCAATGTCACAAGCATATTTATCGGTGACACGATCGAGTTTACTGCAGACAGACCGTTCTTCTTCTCACTCCAGGCAGCAGACGGAAGCCCGCTGTTTGAAGGGATCGTCAACAGCCCGAAATCATAAAATTATGATGAAGTACCTGATAAAGAACAGGTACTTTTTTACATGTTTCCTAATTTTCCAACGATTCCTGTTAGATAAATAACTAAAAAAACAAAAAGAAAAAAACAATCTCGGTATAATAACAGTATCTGCACTAAATGATATGCATCATAATCGGGAATGATCTTTTCATTTAGCAGGTCACACAGACTGAAAGTCTGTATTAAATGGCAAAAGGGGGCTGTTTATGAGTGAAGTATTAGTTGGTGTACTGGGTTTCCTGTGCATCATCGCCATCGTCGTAACTCTGTTCAAGAGTTTGACGCTTCCGAGCATCGCATTTATTCTCTTTCCGTCAATCCTGGCATTGATCCTTGTCATTGGCGGATACTATTCATTCGACAATATCGCTGCTCTGATCAAAGCAGGTTTCAGCAGCACAGGACCTACAGCTGCACTGTTCGTGTTCTCAGTCCTGTACTTCGGAATCATGACAGATGCAGGTATGTTTGATGTCATCATCGGCAAACTGATGGGACTCGTCGGCGACAGCGTGATCGGCGTCTGCCTTATGACAGCTGTCATTGCACTGATCGGTCATCTCGATGGCGGCGGCGCATCAACATTCTGTATCGTTGTACCGGCTATGCTGCCTGTTTACAAGAAGATGCATATGCGTCCGACAACAATGCTGAGAATTGCCGTTCTTGCCATGGGCGTCCTGAACCTGATGCCTTGGGCAGGTCCGACAATGAGAGCTGCATCCGTACTTGGTATGGAAGCCGGCAAACTGTGGAACACATTGCTGCCGATCCAGATCTTCGGTATCATTCTCTCACTGGCTCATGCATTCCTGGCAGGCGTTCAGGAAAAGGCAAGAGGTGCCGGCCTGAATGGCAAGCTTGCTATGGAAGGCGGAGATGAAGAAACTGAAGACGAAGAAGCTGAAGTACAGGGCAATGATCCTGCACTGGCACGTCCGCATCTGTTCATCTTCAATGTTCTGCTGACGATCGCTGTTATCGCTATGCTGATCTGGGACGTATTCCCGAGTTATGTTCCGTTCATGTGCGGCGTTGTAGTAGCATTGCTGGTCAACTATCCCGGAGCTAAACTCCAGAAGAAGATTATCAACCTCCATGCAGGTCCTGCTCTGACAATGTGCTCAACACTGATGGCAGCTGCAGTCCTGATGGGTATCCTGGTCAAGAGCGTAACTGTTGACGACGTTGCAATCGCAAGTGTTGTTACATGCATGTCCAACCTGATCAAGATGGTTCTTCCTGCTGCACTCGGCAGACATCTGCCGCTTGTTATCGGTATCCTTTCTGTTCCGCTGGCTCTTGCCTTCGATACAGACAGCTACTTCTACGGAATGCTGCCGGTCATGATCGGTATCGGTCAGGGATTCGGTATCGAAGCACTTCCTATCGCTGTAGCAATGGTTGTATGCCGTAACTGTGCAACATTCATTTCACCGATGGTTCCTGCTACACTGCTTGGCGTAGGTCTTGCAAACGTAGACATCAAGGATCACATCAAGGCAAGCTTCTTCTATGTATGGGGCTTCTCAATTCTCTGTATGATCTTCGCGATCATCCTCGGTATCATGCCGTTCTGATCAACGATAACAATCAAATACAGCTGAATGAAAACCAGGATATCTGCAGAAGGTATCCTGGTTTTTTAAGTTATGCTGTGAATGCAGTGATTATTTCTCTTCTTCCAGAACAGTGTTGAGTGCTGCACCGTAGAACAGGATCGTCAGCATCGTCCGCAGCCACATGGCGACAAGGAATACTGATGCCAGAGATCCGTAAAGGGAAGAAGCTTTCCAGAAGCGGGGAATGAAGAATGAGAAGAGCAGTGAGAATACCGCCCATATGACGGAAGTCAGAAGTGCACCGGGGAACTGGCTCTTCATGGAGCGTCTGCCGCCGGGCAGATAGGTATATGTCAGCAATAATACGATCAGTGAAATAATGATCGTCATGGCACTGCTTGAATTGATCACATTGCTGATCGTTCCGACATACCTGAACAGAAAGAAATCGGATGAGAATGAAGACATGATCTCTTTGATCGATGAGCCGAGCACCTGGAACAGCAGGAGCGAAAGCAGCTGCACAGCAAACAGGAACGTATAGATCACAGCCAGTACCTTATCCTTTATGCCGAATGAAGGAACACGGTACATTTTCTTCAATCCCTTCTGGATCGCAGAGATGCCGCTGCTGGCAGACCAGATCGATGTCAATGCGGACAGGGATGCCACGAATGAGGAGGACTGTCCGTTCAGATTGGTGATGATATTCGATATCAGATTCTGTATTTCCGGAATATCAGGCAGATATTCAAACAGCAGATTCCGGAAATCCGCAGATGTGAACCACGGCATGACAGAGACTGCAGCGATCACCACCATCAGCATCGGTATGACCGACATCATAATATATAAGGTAGCATTGCCTGCATATACCGCGAGATCCTGGTCGGATGATATCTTCAGTACTTTTTTGACCAGGGCGATCAGTTTATCTTTATTCATTTCAGTTACCTCGATTGTCCTGCAGGATGCGGCAGATGTTTCAGCAGCAGATCATCAACAGCGTCCTGCAGTTCTTTGACAGTATGGGTTCTCGACCTGGCGCATTCCTGTGCCTGCTTCCCGCAGATCAGGCATTTTCTGTATACAGGTCTGGAAAGTTTGGTGCCGTCGGTATTGATCACATCCATATCATACAGACGCCCGAGCGGATTGTTTTCCTCGATCCGGACTGTGATGTCCTTGATCTCCTCGGCGGATCCGCAGACAGAGACAAGCAGTTCATCACCGCAGTTTTCGTGTATTTCCACTGCGTGCCCGGTCTGCAGGTGCGCCTGCCCGAGCTTTTCAAACAGCTCTTTTTTGCCCAGATCGAATGCTTTGCGAATATGTTTGTTGGTTTTGACTGGCCCCGGAATATTCATTGAGAATGAGATCACCGGTGTCTGACTGTCCTTGATCAGCTTTTGCTGGAGAGAAACACGTTTTTCACGGAAGACCAGCATTTCTTCAAGATCGATTTCTGTACCGTTCATAAAGACCTCAGTAATGGATCAGATCCGTTTCGTTTCTGATCTTCGCAATGACAGGGATCGCTTCCTCGCTGTTCAGCCAGTTCAATGTAGTAACAGGAAGACTGCGTTTCAGGATCTCCTGATCTCCGTCATGAATCGCCTGACGTACGGTCGATGCACTGATGATCATGTCTCCGTCAGCCTTTCTCGGAACGATCTCACATGCAATGCCATGTTCCGGAAGCAGGGAAGACATGATGCTGTTGTAGATGCCGGTGACCTGGGATGTCGGTTCCTCTCCGACAAATCGTTTCTGAATCCCCAGTTTTTCAGCGATCCGTGTGAAGATCGTCAGATCAAGCATGGCATGACTGTTGATCACGGATGCTTCATCCTTCTGGAAATAACTCGGGAACGTCGCTGAGGATATGATATACGGGCCGCTGTCGTGATAGATGATATGATCCAGATGGGCGGTACCTTCTTTGATCAGTTTCTTCCTTATACTATATGGAAAGATACTTTTGTCTTCACTGACCATGAAGATGTGCAGTACATCACATTGTGCGGCTGCGTATTCGGCCAGATACTGATGACCAAGGGTAAACGGGTTTGCGTTCATGACAATGGCACCGGTCTTTTGGCCTTCTCTGCATTCCAGTGATGAAAGCCACTGATCAAAACCGTTCCGCTTGTTTTCCATGAATACGACCTGATCAGGTATTCTTGCGATCTCAAAGAAACCAAGGGAGGAGAAGAATCTGGCAGAACTGCATTTTGTATATAAGAACAGGTGAATGTTTCCCCGCTCATACTGTTTTTCGATCAGATGCGTGACGATCTCGTTCATGAGACCTTCACCCTGATGATTATGATCGACAGCCATACAGCGCAGTGTATTGCCGAAACAGCTGCCTGTGGCGATAATATTCATCTCATCATCATACATCCCGCACGTATAATCCAGGTTGGGATCCCTGCGGATCCCTTCCTGCTCCAGCAGACGGTCGATCTGCCTGTTTGCCCGGGAATCGCGCTCATAGATCTGGGATATGGAATAGTCGGACATAAAAGATCCTCCTCGTTTTTTCAATCATAACACATTGTTCAGATGAAAGACGGGAGGCATCGTGTATCATAGAAAAGAATAACGGAGGGGCATATGAATATTGCTGTATATCTTGGTTCCAGTTCCGGGAATGATCCTGTATACGGAAAAGAAGTTTATAAACTGGGGGAATGGATCGCTTCAAACGGACATACATTGGTTTACGGAGGATCACATATGGGCCTGATGGGTCTGTGTGCTGATGGTGCGCTGTCAAAGAACGGACATGTCATAGGCGTTGAACCGAAGTTTTTTATCGATGCGGAAGTTCAGCACAGCAGCCTGACGGAACTGATCGTCACCAAAGACATGGCAGAGCGCAAAGCAAGGATGATCGAACTTTCAGACGCATTCATTGCCTATCCGGGCGGGATCGGCACACTGGAAGAAATATCTGAGATCATGTCGCTTCATAATCTGAATCATACGAAATGTCCCTGCATTTTCTTCAATGTGAACCATTATTATGACCCGATGAAGGCACTGCTTCAGCACATGCTGAACGAAGGATTTCTCAGGGAAACCACATACCAAAGGATACATTTTGCGGACAGTATCGAAGAGATCAGCCTGCTTCTGGAGCGGTGTGCGAAATAAACGAAATGTCTAAAAAAATACGCTTTTCCTCAAAATAACGGGTTTGATATTAATGTCTCTATAGGCCTTATAGAGGCATTTTATGAAACAAGAAAGAAAAGAGTAAAAAAGTTTTTTTTCACGCGGAAAAGCCACTTGCACGTGAGATGTTTCAGATTTTATACGATATAATAAATACAGCACTTATTAGTATGCTGAAGCAACCTTAAATATTAGGAAAGGGGAATTATGGAGATCAAAAAACCTGCAGTGGCAGGCACTCTTGAATCGAGTGACTGCCTGGTCACTGTCGAACCCGGAGAAGGAAAAGTAGACTTTTCTCTCGACAGTACTGTAATTCACCAGTTCGGAAACCAGATCCGCAAGGTGACATTCGAGACGCTGAATAATCTCGGAATCGACAATGTCAAGATTTCTATCGTGGACAAAGGTGCTCTGGACTGCACGATCAAAGCAAGAATTGAAGGAGCAGTATTCCGCTCGGTCGATCAGTATGACAACCTGCCTTGGGGAGGAGCCATCAAATGATTAACGAACAGAAAAAGAAGAGACTTCGCCGTTCGATGATGTTCCTGAACGGTCAGAAACCGTCACTGATCAAGGATCCGTATATCTATAAAGCGGATTCACTGATGTTTGACCTGGAAGATGCTGTTGCTGTAACTGCAAAGGACACAGCAAGATTCTCGCTTTACCATGCATTGACAACGATCGACTACCGCGGTGCGGAAAGAGTTGTCCGTATCAACGGTCTGGACACCGATCTTTGGAAAGAAGATATCCGCTGCGTCGTTGCGGCAGATACAGAACTGATCCGTATTCCGAAGTGCGAAACCAAGGAAATGGTACAGGAAGTTGAAGCTGAGATCGCAAAGGCTGAAAAAGAATTCGGCAAAGAAGCAGGCTCCGTTCTGATCATGGCTGCACTGGAAAGTGCAAAGGGTGTTATGAATGCATATGAAGTCTGCACATCTTCACCCAGAATGATCGGTATCGCTCTGTCCGGCGGCGACTATACCAAGGACCTCCAGACAAAGATCACAGGTACAGGCATTGAGCTGATGGGCGGCAGACAGCAGATGATCATCGCCGCAAGAGCAGCAGGTGTTCAGTGCTTCGATACAGTATGGACAAACCTGGATGATATGGACGGCTTCCGCAGAGATGTCCAGATGATCCATGATATGGGATTTGACGGAAAGTCATGCATCAATCCTCGTCAGATCGACATCGTTCACGAGATCTTCACACCTGCCAAGAAGGATATCATCTTTGCGGAAAAGGTCATCCGTGAGATCGATACCAAGAAAGCACAGGGCATCGGCGTATTTACTGTTGATGGCAAGATGATCGACATCGCATTCTATGACGGTGCACAGAGAACCATTAAGATGGCAAAAGCTGCCGGTGTATACGAGGGGGATTTATAATGAAAAACGCAGTCGGAAGAGAAATCCCTGATGAGATCCTGAAACTGACAGGAAAAGATGTCTACAGGGGAACGCATCATTTTGACGGAACAGAATTCAAGAAAGACGGTCCGATCACAAGAGTTGTCATCAATTCAGACGGCTCCAAACTGGTCGACAGCATTCATGATGTACTTGTAAAGTGCGGCATTAAAGACGGAATGAGACTGGGTTTCCACCACCACTTCAGAAACGGCGATAAGGTTCTGAATCTGGTCATGGAAGAAGTTCATAAGATGGGTATCAAGGATATCACATTGTGCGCTTCCTCTCTGGGTGCTCAGAACGATCCGATCCTGCCGATGATCGAAGACGGCACGATCACGAACATCGAGTCTTCCGGTGTCCGCGGATCGATCGGACAGGCGATCTCTGAAGGAAAACTGAAGGGTCTCGCAATCATGAGAAGCCATGGCGGTCGTGTCAGAGCGATCGAATCCGGCGAAGCTCATGTTGATATTTCCTTCATCGGTGCTCCTACAGCTGATGAATACGGCAACCTGGCTGCTACAGGCGGCAAGGCAAACTGCGGCGTTCTTTCCTACTCTGCAGTAGACGCAATGTTCGCTGACAAGGTAGTCGCGATCACAGATACACTGGTTCCGTTCCCGAACCTGCCTGCACAGATCACACAGACATATGTTGACTATGTCGTTGTCGTTGACGAGATCGGTGATCCGAAGAAGATCGCTACTGGTGCAGCAAAACCTACAACTGACCAGAGAAAACTCCTGATGGCGAAGTACTGCACAGACTTCGTTGTTGAGACTCCTTACTTCAAAGAAGGATTCTCCTATCAGACAGGTGTCGGCGG
>DMBB01000393.1 GCA_003446295.1 Erysipelotrichaceae bacterium | reverse complement strand
ATTTTTTCCGGAAGCGCGGACCGTCGTCAGCTCAACATGGCTGAAGTCACTCTTGTTTTTGATAATTCCAACCATATCCTCAACTCCCAAAATGATGAACTGGAAGTTACCAGAAGGCTTTACCGTGACTCAGGAGACGCGCAGTACCTGATCAACCGCAATCCTGTACGTCTCAAGGATGTCGTAGAGCTGTTCCTGGATACAGGGTTAGGCAAAGACTCTCTGAGCATCATTTCGCAGGGCAATGTCATTACGTTTGCCGAAAGCAAGCCGAAGGACAGAAGGGGTATTTTTGAAGAAGCTGCCGGTGTTGCTAAGTATAAAAAGAGAAAGCTTGAATCTCTGAACAGACTGGAACGTACAAGGCTGAACCTGGAACGCAGTACGGATATCCTGAATGAACTGGAAAAGCAGGTAAGTCCTTTGAAGCGTCAGGCACACAAAGCCGAGATCTACCGCGAAAAGAAAAAACGTCTGGAAGAGATCGAGATCACTGTACTTGTGCAGGATATTCAGGAATTGAACGATAAGCTCGAAGAATGCAAGAAAGCACTCTTTGACATTGAAACAAAAGCTCAGATGTGTGCGACAACGATCCAGATCGGAGAAATGAAGATCCAGGATGAGCGCAGACAGAATGCTCAGCTGGAACGTGAGATCTCTGCGCTCCAGGAAGAACTGATGCACAACATCGATTCCATTTCTGCGCTGGAAGCACGCAAAACGGAAATGGATGAGCGCCGTAAATATATTATCGAGACCGGAAGCAGGGAACAGAAGGCGAAGGAAACAAGAGGACTTCTGGCTTCTGCCAAGGAAGAATATGAGGACCGCAAGAGCAGACTTGATGCGATCAACCGTGAGATCAATCTTGATAAGGAACGCTTAACGCAGATCGCACAGAAACAGTTTGATCTGAACAATGAATATGAGCAGAGCGCAGGCATTCTGCGCAACCTGCAGAACCAGAAGGTCTATCTGGACAATATGCTGAGGGATCCGCTCAGTTCAACAAGACAGGGCGGTGCCAAGTCCATCATGGATAACCGCAATGCCCTGAAAGGCATCCTCGGCGTTATCGGTCAGGTGATCAAGGCAAAGCCCGGTTATGAAGAAGCATTGTCAGAAGCGCTCGGCGGTGCCATGTACAACATCGTTACGACCGATGAAGCATGCGCACGAGATGCGATCAGATTCCTGACACGCAACCAGAGCGGACGTGCAACGTTCCTTCCTCTGACTGTCTGCCAGCCCAGATGGATCTCAAAAGAAGCTGCTCTGATCGCTGAGAATACGCCGGGTTATAGAGGTCCGGCGAGTGATTTCGCAGATTATGATCCGAAGTTCGAGCCTGTGGCAGCATCTCTTCTGAGAAATGTCATGGTCGTGGAAGATATGGAAAGCGGCAATGAACTGTCATCCCTGACAAGCCGTCAGTATAAGATCGTTACATTGAACGGTGAAGTCATTCACCGCGGCGGTTCCATGACCGGCGGAAAAACGCGGCACAGCACAACGATCGTGACTGCTCAGAAAGAAGCGGATGAAGTCAATCAGAAGATTGATGCACAGACAGCGAAAACAGAACTGCTCAGGAAGCAGGTCCAGCAGGCTGATCAGCAGAAGAGCGAGATTACAAGCCGTCTGCAGCAGCATCGTATCTCAGCTGCTTCACTTGAGCCGGTCGTAGACGCAAAACAGGCGAAGTATGAAAAGCTCAGAAACGATCTGGCACTGCTCACGCCTGACGGTCCGGAGAATACGGAAGAGGATCTGCCTGAAGCAGATGAAATGGTCTCCAGGCTGAATGCGGCATATTCCAGACGTGATGAGATCACTTCTTCGATCAGGACGAAACGTGAACAGAGAATCCAGCTGTCACAGGAAACTGACAGAAAAGAAATGCAGCTGCGTCAGACCCGCAAGGATATGCAGCGTTATCAGGATTCTTCTTCCCAGATCAAGATCGATCAGGGAAAGATCGAAACTAAGATCGAGAATGCACTGAACAGACTGGTATCAGAATATCAGCTGACATATGAATTCGCTGCGACCAAAGTCAGTGATCTTCAGGTTGAAAATGCACGTGAAGAAGTTCTGCAGCTGAGAGCTGATATTGAGCGTCTTGGCAACATCAACATGAACGCGCCGGAAGAATACAATGAAGTGAATGAGCGTTATGAAATGCTCAAGAAGTCCATTGAAGAGCTGACGCAGAGCAGGGATAAGATCCTGGCAGCGATCGATGAGATGGACAGAGTCATGATCCGTCAGTTCAAGACGATGTTTGACAAGATCAACAATGAATTCAATGAGATATTCAGGAACCTTTACGGAGGCGGCAAAGCAAGGCTGATCCTGGAAGACCCTTCCGACATCCTGAATACAGGCATTGATATTGACGCTCAGCCTCCGGGAAAAGCAGTTCAGAACAACATGCTGTTCTCGGGCGGAGAGAAGTCACTGATCGCTTTGTGCGTCCTGTTTGCCATTCTGAAAGTCAAGCCGGTACCGCTGGTCATCCTGGATGAAGTAGAAGCAGCGCTTGATCAGAGCAATGTTGAACGCTTTGCCCAGTATCTGCATAACTATACAGACCGTACGCAGTTCATCGTCGTTACGCACAGACCCGGAACCATGCAGAATACGGATGTACTGTACGGTGTCACCATGCAGCATCAGGGCGTCAGCCAGATGCTGAAGGTCGAACTGAAAGATGCTATGAATATGGCACAGGAAAATGAGGAGGCTGTTTCATGAGTTTTCTGGATACCCTGAAAGCGAAATTTCAGAAGAAAGACGACAGAGCTGTATATCTGAGCGGCTTCGCCAAGTCTAAGAACAAGTTCGGCGATCAGCTGCAGCAGATGCAGTATAAATACAAAGGCTATATCGATGAAGATTTTCTTGAAGAACTGACGATCGTTCTCCTTGAGAGCGATGTAGGCATCGATACTGCCGATCTGATTTGTGAAGAACTCAGAGCGAAGGGGCAGGAATACGGCAAGATCCCGTTCCCCTGGTGCATGAACTTCCTGATCGAAACGATGAAGAAGATCTATGAGGAATATCCTGATACGAAGACCGTGTATGCCGAGTCCGGACCGACCGTCATTCTTCTGGAAGGCGTCAACGGATCAGGCAAGACGACAACAGCTGCCAAGCTTGCCCACATGTATCAGAAGAGAGGCAAGAGCGTTGCGTTTGTTGCGGCGGACACATTCCGTGCCGGAGCGATCGGACAGCTTGCAGAGTGGGGTGAACGTCTCAATGTTCCGTGCATCAAGGGCATTGAAAACGGCGATCCGAGCGCTGCGATCGTCGACGGATGCCGGTATGCAAAGGAAAACAATATCGATATCCTGCTGTGCGATACTGCGGGAAGACTGCAGAATAAGGCAGGTCTGATGGCAGAGCTTTCCAAGATGAACCGTGTCTGCGGGAAGGAGATCCCCGGCGCACCGCACAATACATGGCTGGTGCTTGACGCAACGACGGGACAGAACGGTCTTTCACAGGCAAAGATCTTCAATGAAGCAACCAATCTGACAGGCATTATCCTGACCAAGATGGACGGTACGGCAAAGGGCGGCATCATCATCGCGATCAAACATGAGCTGCATCTGCCGGTCAGATATATCGGACTGGGAGAAAAGCCTGGGGATCTGAGACCGTTTGATCTGGATTCCTACCTGTACAGTATTTCCGAAGGCATTGAAAATGTCCGATGATAAGTTTTTGATGAACAGTCTGCTGGACTTTTACGGCACGCTGCTCACGGAAAAACAGCTTGAGATCTGCCAGTATTATTACTGCGAAGATCTTTCCCTGCAGGAGATCTCGGAGATCATGAATGTATCGCGCGCAGCGGTATATGACACGATCCGCAGAAGCCGTGATGAGCTTCTGAAATACGAGGAAAAGCTCAGGCTTGTGAAAAATTATGAGTCACGTATCAGGCTGTATGATAAAATCAAGATGCTAACAGATGATCAGCAGATCCATGATCTGCTTGATCAATGTTTGAATACGGAGTCAGAAGGAGGTCTATATGAGTAAGGTAATATCTGTTAATTCCGGTTCATCATCATTAAAGTTTCAGCTCTTTGACATGCCGAGCGAAACTGTTCTGACATCAGGTCAGGCAGAACGTATCGGTCAGGAAATGGGAGCATTTACGATCAAGGTAAACGGCGAAAAGCACACCGAACAGCTGCCGCTTCCCGATCATCAGGCTGCAGTCGACGTACTGCTGAAGGCTCTGATCGACTGGAAAGTTGTTGAAAGCCTTGATGAGATCCAGGGTGCAGGACATCGTATCGTCCAGGGCGGACCGTACTTCGATCAGTCCGTTGTCGTCACACCCGACGTTGTAGAAAAAGTTGACGAACTCTGTGAATTGGCTCCGCTTCACAATCATGCACATCTGGTATGCTACAAAGCATTTGTTAAAGCACTTCCGAAGATCGGACATGTATTTGTCTTCGATACAGCATTCCATCAGACAATGGGACCTGAATCCTATCTCTTTCCGGTACCTTATGACTGGTATACACAGTATAAGATCCGCAGATACGGCGCTCATGGCACATCTCATTGGTATGTCAACAGAAGAGCTGCTGAACTGATGGGCAAGGATGTCAATACTCTGAATATGATCACATGCCATCTGGGCAACGGTGCTTCCGTTACAGCTATCAGAAACGGCAAGTGCATCAATACTTCCATGGGTCTGACACCGCTGGGCGGCGTCATGATGGGTACAAGATGCGGCGATATCGACCCGACTGTTGTATTCTACATGATGAAGAAACTGGAATGCACACCTGATGAGATGGATACATTCCTGAATAAGAGATCCGGTATGCTGGGTGTTTCCGGAATCTCCTCCGACGCTCGTGATATCCAGGCTGCTGTTGATGAAGGAAACGAAAG
>DMBB01000038.1 GCA_003446295.1 Erysipelotrichaceae bacterium | reverse complement strand
AATTGAATCAGGTATAAAAACTGGAGGGAATCCCCATGAAAGAAAACAAAAGTCTCCTCTACTGGATGGTAGTGATTGCCGGATGCGGACTGATCAGTACAAGTATCGGTCTGGGAGTGAATGTTTCCGGTCTGTTCTTCGGACCTATCGCTTCTGATTTCGGTGTCGGCAGGGGCAGCGTATCTGCAACACTTACCGTATATAATCTTGTGCAGGCATTTTCAGGACTCAGTGCTCCGACATTGCTGCGCAGATTCAGTCTGAAACAGATGGTTATCACCGGTACGCTGATCCAGGTCTGTGCAGTATTCTTCATGTCCATGAGCCCGAACATTCCTGTACTTCTGGCACTGAGCGGAATCAGAGGCTTTGCGGCAGGACTGATCGGCAGTGTCACGGTCACTGTCATGATCAATTACTGGTTCAATAAAAACAATGGTCTGATGACGAGTATTGCAATGGGATTCTCCGGTCTGGCAGCTGCGCTTCTGTCTCCCGTACTGACGAATATCATCGCAGCCGGCGGATGGCGCAGAGGGTATATGGTCGTTGCGGCATTAACAGCGATCTTCAATCTTCCTGCGATCCTGTTCCCGATCGCCCTCAAGCCTGACTACAAAAATATGGAACCTTACGGCGGCAGAAAAACTTCTGCCGTACAGAGCGCTACACCTGACGCATTGACGATCTCCGTATCCATGATGATCGTTCTGATGATTTATACAGCCTGCTGTGCAGCAGCATCTGCACTGCCTCAGCATTTTGCGGGAATCACGGAATCCTATAACATGATCTCTACCGGAGCTCTGATGGTCAGTGCCTGCATGATCTCTAATACAGCAGGCAAGATCATCCTCGGCACACTGATCGACCGCTTAGGCGCAAGACTGTCTGTTTCGATCTATGCAGTCACAGTCATCATCGGTGCAGTATTGATCGCAGTCAGCAGAAATTCCTTCATTCTGGTCACGGCAGCAGCTCTTTATGGATTGTGCTATGCAATGGGTACTGTATCAACAGCTATGCTGACAAGAGAAATGTTCGGCCCAGCGAAATACAGCCGTGTATATCCGAAGCTTGCCATGACGACAACGATCTCCAACGCGATCTTCACAACAGTCGTCGGCATGCTGTATGACATGACAGGAACCTATACAACGATCATCCTGTTCTTTGCGGCTCTGATCGTGCTTGCCTTCTGCATGCTGCAGCTGGCATATATCAAAAAAGCAAAAGAAGCAGTATGAACTGATATCTGACATCCGGCAAATGCCGGGTGTTTTTTTTGCGATTTGCATCAGTATGATACAGCAACTGAAAACATATGACAGGAAACAGCTGTTAAGAGTGTCTTTATAAAAAGAATCTTCCGGATATCTTATACTATAATCAGTTCAAGAAAAAAGCTTTTGCTGGAGTACGTAATAATAGCAGTTGAGAATGACGGAGGTTTGGACAATGATGATCAGGAAAACTTGTGCAGTGCTGGCTGCTGTTTTGATGATATGTTTTATGACCGCAGGATGCGGAAATCATTCTGAAACGGATCAGCCTTCAGCTACCATGGAAATAAAGAACAACGCATCTGTCAGCTACTTAGGGCCTCAGGGAACATATACGGAAGAGGCTGCACAGTTTTTCTTTCAGGATGGAGCTCAGTTTGATCCGAAGAAAACAGTTGAGGAAGCGATCACAGATGTTGTGAACGGATCATCCGATTATGCTGTAATACCGCAGGAGAATACCGTAGGCGGTGCCGTCACAAATTACCTGGACGCATTGATTGCAGTGGACAGCGTATATGTGGTTGGAGAAGTGATCCTGCCGATCAGCCAGACACTGATGGGAATACCCGGAAGTTCACTGGAAGATATACAGACCGTCTGTTCTCATGTCCAGGGCATCGCACAGAGCGCCAGGTGGAGAAGTGAGCATCTGCCTGATGCTGAAACAAAGGAAATGCCGAGCACTGCGGCGGCAGCGAGCTATGTCGCTGAAACCGGAGATCCGACGATTGCTGCGATCGCTGCACCTGCAGCTGCAAAGCTGTATGGGCTGTCTGTTCTGGCGGAGAATGTACAGATCACAGATGCAAACAAAACGAGATTTTATGTACTTTCAGGAACACAGCCTGATACAGACCGGATGCCAAGAGCAGTCTTTGTAGCAAGCTGCGAAGCAAACAGGATCGATGACATCATTGTTGAGATCTCAAAGCAGGGTTTGGAACTTGTCACGATCCATGATCGTCCGGAAGGCAGTCAGCTTGGTTCCTATCATTACATCATTGAAGTGGAACGCTTGAACGGGATCACTGCAGGACAGATCGAAAAGATCAGGGCGATTCCAGGGGTCCGTTATCTTGGAAGCTTTCAAAGTGCTGAAAAGAAAGACGGAATGAACTGATTCAGACAGGAAAAGAGTATGCAGACAATTACGAAACAGCAGGCCAGACAGTTTATTCTTGCGAAACAGGGACTGATCGGACCGTACAGATTCATAGGAAAAGAGGGTGCATATGCATATGTCCGGCAGGCCGGCTGCATTCAGTTTGATCCTGTCGATGTATGCGGGAAAAATGCTGAACTGACACTGCAGTCAAGAGTCAAGGGTTTCCGCAAATCCATGCTGCAGGAGCTTCTGTATCATGACCGGAAA
>DMBB01000275.1 GCA_003446295.1 Erysipelotrichaceae bacterium | reverse complement strand
CGTATGCCTCCCTGCATCTCATACATTGTTGAGGGACCGAGGGACTCTTTCTTGTCTGCCAGAGAAAGCTGATGGCCGATGTGGCAGAGCTGCAGAACAGCCCTGACTCCCTGGTCATGTATCGCTGAAGCAAGACGTGCCATGCCTGTGATCTGTCCGTTCTCGTAAAGACACATGACATTGTCTTCGCCGCGTGATAGATCGTTGTCGGTCGCTGTGCATTCCACAATGATCATGCCCATCCGGCCTTTTGCCTGGGATGAATAGAATGCCAGTGCGTTATCTGTAATATAGCCGTTCGAGTCGCAGTTCAGTGAACCCATCGGTGCCATGACGATTCTGTTGTCAAGCTTGATGGATCCCATTCTTGCGGGCTCGAGTAATTTCGGAAATGAATTCATAGGATCTCCTTATTATGCATATCCGGAAGGTATATGAAAGATATTCCCGCCTTGAAAAAGCGGGAATGCATCTCGTGATATTGTTATTTCCAGCCGTAATCCTTGCCGGGAGCTTTATAGTCAGGTCCAAGCATCTCTTCTTTGACGGCTTTGCGGAGTTCTTCTACATCCCAAAGAGGGCCCTTGTCTCCGTTTGTGATCATTCTGCCCAGTGCAGGCTGCGTGTAAGCCTGGAATCTGCCGGAAGACTTGATGGAGAAGACAGAACCGTTGATGTAATCATCAAGGCAGAGAACAGCACAGAACGGTGCCAGGTTGACCGGATCGCCATGATCCGCTTCAACGACAGCAAGGATCTTCGGATCGGGAGCGTGTCCGGCTGCTGTGATCTGTCTGATCAGTGCGTTGTATTCTACTGCATGTGCAGGGGATTCACCCTGCGGGCAGACACAGTTGACTGTGATGCCGAATTTATCGAGCTCTTTTGCGGCAGCCCAGGTCAGACCGACCATAGCTGCTGTGGAAGCACTGTAGCCGTCATTGTTGGCAAGGCCGAGCCATGCGTCACTGGAGACGTTGATGATGCGTCCGTATACCTGTTCCTTCATGTAAGGAAGTGCATAATGCATCAAAGCGATCGCACCATGGTTTCTGCTGTCCATGAACAGACGGAAATTCTTTTCATCCATCGTGGCAATGTCGCCTGTTCCCATGCCGGCAGCGTTGTTTACGATGATATCGATCCTGCCCCATGTATCAACAGCTGTCTTGACCATTTTTTCAGCTGTTTCCCAATTAGAACAGTCACCGAAGAACGGGATCGCTTCACCGCCTTCAGCTTTGATCGTATCTGCAGCAACCTGGGCGTCACCCTTCAGTCTGCAGAATTCATTCCAGTCTTCTTCCGGCATGTCTTCTTTATGATACTGCTGTGCGCTGTAGCCGTTCGGCTTGCGGTTGTTCGTAATGACTTTTGCGCCGAGTCTCGCAAGACCGATCGCAATGCCTTTGCCGATACCCTGACCGGAACCGGTCACGATCGCGACTTTTCCTTCTAAGCATTTTTCCATAATTATGATTACTCCTTTTATCCTTATTAATAATGTAACCGGTTACACAGTTTTCAGCTTTAACATATCTGTCATTATTAGCATGATCGTGTTAAAAAAATATCATATATGAAACACAGCTGTACTATAATTTAGGTACAGTATGAAGCAGCACACAATGACAGAATTATGCGATATTTTTTATGAAGCGCATGGGATCCCGGCAGGTATTTTCAGTGCGGACAATGTACTGATCCGGCTGTTCTCTGATTTCGGAGAGAACAGGCTTCAGATGTATCTGAATGACTGTACAGAGATCCTGGATCATGATGAAGCATGTGCCGTACTCATGTATGATACCGATTCCTCCTGCTGGTGCTGCATACCGCAGGATGGAATGAAGATCCTGCTCGGTCCGGTGCAGACAGGCAGAAATCCCTCGTTCCGTTATGAAGGGATCAGGGAATATGCGCCTGAACGGTTCAGGGATATTTCCCTGTGCCTGCTCAGGCTTCTGCAGGGAAAAGAAGCTGTGCTGAAAGATCTCACAGCAGATTTTGCGGAACGAAAACAGGCTGAATACATGTTTGAGGCCGGTGCTGAAACAGTTAATCTGAACAGCTATGACGAGATCTATGAATGTGTCAGGGCAGGGGATCTTTCCGAGCTGGAATCACTGCTGGAGACCGGCAGCTATACAGCATACCTGAACCGGGTCATTACAAACTGGGATGAGGCATATACTGTTTATCATTTCAATCTCGCAAAAACATATCACGCTGCCCTCGGGGCAGGTGTTCCGATCACAGAGCTTGCCAGACTGGTGGAGCTGTATCTGAGAGATCTGAAGCAGGATACGTCGCTGGCTGCCATAAAGTCCGGCATGCGGCGAATGCTGTATGACTTTACCAGATATGTAAATCAGTACAGTGACAGCAGATACTCACCGCTTGTCAACATGGCACTGATGTATATCAAAGAGCATATCTTCGAAACGATCGAAGTAAAAGACATCGCATCCGTCTGTTCAGCAGGCATATCCACACTCCAGCATCGGTTCCGACAGGAAACAGGGCTGTCGCTTACAGAAAGCATCCGGAAGCGGAAAGCAGAGAAAGCCTGTTATTACCTGCGCTATACCGCCATTCCGTGCGGTGATATCGCCTACCGGATGGGTTATTGTTCGCAAAGCTATTTCATCCGGCAGTTTAAGCAGACATTAGGCATGACACCTGCTGAATACCGCAGCAGAGAAGGCAGACTGATGTAAAGCTGTATGCCCGATCCATTCAGTAAATAACGATCATCATTTACGAGGTTGAACATATGAAGAAAAAAGCAATTATGATCAGTGTGCTTTCTGCAGTCCTGCTGTCCGCCTGCAAAAGCAGATACATTGTCGGAAAAGACATCAGGATCGATGATCTGACAGAGTTTTACTATACCCGGTCCAATATCAACTTCAATGCGTCCTATCAGCGTTATCACTTCTTTGCGGAAGAGGGGAAACATATGTTTTTCCATGAAACAAGGAAACGGGAGAATCAGTACGGTCCGACGACAGAAAAGGATACGGTTCTGACCGGAACATTTGAACTGACTGATGAAGAATGGACTGCCTTCTTCGATCTTCTGAAAGACGGTACCGTCATCAAGCGGACAGAACACACTGACGCCGGAGGCTCAGGACCATGGATGTATCTGTACTGGAAGAACGATCGTTCCAAAATACAGGAATATGAATTCGCATCTTATGAAATGCAGCTGTCATTCGAATCCTTCTGCGAGGACCTGGCACAACGGGATCAAGCAGCTTCGCCGCAGATCAGTGCGGAAGGCTGGTATGTATATCCTGCACCGGAGGAACTGAACAGTCTTACTGAAGAAGAGAAATACAATGCATGCCGGATCAGCCAGGATGTTCTGGATACATTATCGGATGATGCCCTGGTCCGGGCAGCTGCGGAGTATCCGCTGCTGAGTGAGCTGTATGAATACAGCGATCCCGAGCAGCCTGTTGGTTTCTTCCCGGATGACTGCACCGCCTATGGTGAGATACTGAAGCGGAAAGATCCCGCACAGATCCTGCTGAAGGGTATCGCAAACCTTCCTTCTTATGGCAGACAGGACACGTTCATCCGGGATTCACTAGGCCTGATCATTCTCTTTGACAAGCGGCTGGACGGCGGCTTTACCAGAGAGGAACTCAACGGTATTGCGGAAATGACAACCTCTGCTGTCATCGCGGATACGGAAGAAGCCTATGATCTTGAATATGACTTCATCCGTGAAGTTACCTTCAAAGACAGAACAAAAGCATGCGCGGTATGGTACGCAGACGGAAGACCGTAATTCACAAAAGTAAGATCTTGAAAGAGAGTCCGGACCGGACTCTCTTCTTGTTTCAGGATATTTTTCTGATCAGTTTGATCTTTTCCAGCAGTTCCAGATAGCGGAGCACTTCTTCCCTGACATCTTTGCGGTATTCCAGGGAAACTTCCTTCACGATCTCTCCGGCTGTTCTTCTGCCGTCGATATAGTTCTGGACAATGTTGTCAAACCCGTGTCCCATATCTTTCTGTTCCGCTTCGTACGCATCCAGTGCTTCACCATATCCAAGCGCATAATAATCGCTGAGTCTGTGGTACGGACCGACAGCTGTGCGCTGCCATACATCTGTCAGTTCACTGTCGGCAGGGTAACTGTCTGATACCCCGTACTGATCTTTCCAGGACGCGAACATCTTCCGGATGTGTTCCAGTTCTGAGCTCACATCATATCCCGGCACCAGCTTTTGGGCAGAGGCTGCAGTATCGTGATAATACTGCTCATATTTGCATAAGAGAGAACCAAACATGTCTTGGCTGATGTCTTTTCTGAGGTATTCTCCTGCAAGGGCAGTCTTCGCTTCTACGATACTGCTGTCCAGTTCTTCAAACAGGTACGGCACATCTTCTTCCGTCAGATTTGCCAGACCATAGGCGAAATTGACTGCTGTCAGGCATGAGAATTTCAGGACCTGCGGATCGATCACATCCAGTGTATCGGTGGCTGTATGGTAATTCAGGTCAGGCCACTGTCCCAGCATACAGCATGGAACTCCGATCGTCGGATCACAGTAAACGACATGATCGGATCCTCCGGTATACGGTGAAGTGCAGTGATTTGTCAGGGAAATACTGCCGCCGGTAAGTGAGTATGCTTCTTTGCCTGCTTCAGACATGCTGTAAACAGACAGTTCATTGATCAGAGACGGAGTTGTCAAAGGTGTTCTTGTCAGGGTTATCGGTCCATAACGCCTTGTCTGCTTTCCTCCGACCATATCAAGATTCATCGCTCCGATCAT
>DMBB01000238.1 GCA_003446295.1 Erysipelotrichaceae bacterium | reverse complement strand
CTGTCCCCGTCATCCAGCTCCCTGGGATTCTTTTCCAGAAGCCCGTCGATCATTTCATTGACGATCTTCGCGAAATAGGACTTGCAGAATACGACCAGACGATCACGCAGAGAACTGTTGTACAGATTCAATGCTTCATTCCTGTTTGTTCTGCACGCAGTCAGGATCCTCACAAATATCGTTTCAAGCGATATGTTCTTTCTGCGGTCTTTGTTGATAGCGTCATCCAGTCCATCGGAAATGATATCAAAGACAAAATCATCCATTGATTCATAGTGGTAATAGAAAGACTGACGTGTAACTTTTGCAGCGTCAGCGACCTGTACGATTGTCAGCTCATCATACGGGCTCTTGCCCAGCAGTTCTGAAAATGCAGTTTTAAACTTTTTGATTGCTTTCTTTGCCATAAACGACTCTTCCCAACGCTATATACGTTCATTCTTTTCGTGTTTTCTGTAGTTGTTTCATTACAGTTTTTCCGGCATTATCGACAAACCTGTATGCTTCCCCTGCATGTTCATTTTATACAATCAAACAGGCATGATAAATAAAACCTCGGTTTCGAATTACAGTTATTTGTTACATATTGTCTATCAGTGATTTTTCAGAAAACTAACAGATGCAGAAACAATAATGACTGTTGGTCATTTGTAATTCTCCAAAAAATATAACATGGTCATAATAATTCATCTATGAATTTTACATGAAATTTTCGTGAATTTTTTGCTCTTCTTTACTTTGTGAAAGGATTTACCAAAAACTTACGGAGCAAATCACAGGCACTGCTGAAAAACGTTCAGAATCATGCGCAGACTTGATATATCATATTACCTGTAAGGAGCTTTCTATGAAATATTTAAAACAGTTCGGCATCATACTGCTGATCACATTTATCGGTGAGCTGCTCCGCTTCCTGCTGCCGCTGCCGATCCCCGCAAGCATCTACGGACTGATCCTGATGTTCGTCCTGCTCTGCACAAAGGTCCTCCGTCTGGAAGACGTCCGCGAAAGCGCTGAGTTTCTGATCGCGATCATGCCTGTCATGTTCATTCCTGCTGCTGCAGGTCTGATCGACTCATGGTCACAGGTACAGCCGATCGTTATTCAGATGTTTGTCACGATGATCGCTGTCACATTCATCGTCATGACCGTGACAGGAAAGACTGCGATGTTCATCATCGGAAGAGACAGGAGGAACAAGCAATGAACGAATTATTCGCTGCTTCTGCCACAGCAGGCGTGGTGATCAGTCTGATCGCCTACTGGATCGGAATGCTGCTGAAGAACAAATTCAAGTCAGGCATTCTCAATCCTCTGCTTATTGCGATCATTCTCGTGATCGCATTCCTGCTGCTGACAGGTGTTGAATACCAGACATACAATGCAAGCGCAAAATACCTGAGCTGGCTTCTGACGCCTGCCACTGTTTCCCTGGCGATCCCGCTGTACCAGCAGCTGGAACGTCTGAAGCAGAATATCAAAGCGATCCTGATCAGTATTCTGGTCGGCTGCGTGACAAGTCTGCTGTCGATCTATCTGTTCTCACTGGTATTCAGGTTCTCGCATGAACTCTATGTTTCATTCCTTCCCAAATCCATCACGACAGCGATCGGCATGAGCATTTCGGAAGAAATGGGCGGCATCGTGTCCATCACGGTAGCTGCGATCATCATTACCGGCATTACCGGAAATATGATCGGTGAAGCTGTATGCAGGATCATGAAGATCACCGATCCGGTAGCGATGGGACTGGCGATCGGTACAAGTTCCCATGCGATCGGCACAGCAAAGGCTATGGAACTCAGTGAAACTGCCGGCGCGATGAGCTCACTTTCGATCGCCGTATCCGGCATGATCACCGTTGTCCTGATGAATATCTTTGTCAATCTTCTGTGATCAAACGGAAACACTTCTGTCCGATTCAATGAGATAATGGGATCAGAGGTGAGATCAAATGAGAAAATACATTGATAAGAAACATATTTTCACGCCGCTGCCTGTTCTGCTTCTGGGAACATACGATGAGAACGGCACACCGAACGCAATGAACGCCGCATGGGGCGGACAGATCGATGCAAATGAGATCATTGTCAGCCTTTCACAGCACAAAACAACAGATAACCTGCAGCTGAAGCAGGCATTCACGATCAGCTTTGCCGACAGGAAACATACGGCTGAAGCAGATTATCTCGGCATGGCTTCCGGCAAAAAGATCAACAAGATCGAAAAAGCCGGCCTGCATGCAATGAAGGCAGAAAAAGTCGATGCACCGGTATTTGAGGAGTTCCCGCTCGCACTGGAATGTGAAGTAGAACGTCTTGAACCGGATGGAACTGGTTTCCTGCTGTACGGACGCGTGCTGGGCGTCAACGCTGATGAGTCCATCATGACCGACGGCGTTGTAGACATCGGCAAGCTTGAACCGATCATGTTCGACAGCTCCATGAACCTCTACCGCGTGATCGGTGAAATCGTCGGAAACGCATTCTCCGACGGCAAAAAATTCATGTAAGCAATATCTTCTGTATATACACGAAAACGGCCGGCGGCCGTTTTCAGTTTCTTATTTCAATGTTGAAGGACGCACACCTTTGGGAATTGGTGATGTGAATGACTTGTGTCCTCTTCTATAGTCCAGTTCTTTCTTTGCTTTTTCGATCGTTTCCGGTTCATTCAGAAGATCGATGACAGCTCCTGCCATAACTTTAGCAGCGAACAGCTGTGCTTTATGAGCGATGCTGCCCTTGCCCTGGGCAACGATCTGCCAGGAATGACCGGGCGTTTCTGCCACCCATGTTGCAGTGTTGATCTGAGCAGTCGGCGTCACCCAGCTGACATCGCCCACATCACTGGAACCCGGAGATGCTTCCTCATAGTCGGACAGCGGCAGGATGAATGTACCGTAATATGGTTCTCCGAGATGCTTTTCCAGTTCTATTGCCTGTTCCGGCTTCATATGCTTCAAAGCTTTCTGGAGACTTCCGCCCTTTGTGGTCACTGTATCAAAGAATCCTTTGGCAAATGCCATCTCTGCTTCATCAAACTCAGGCAGCGGTACTGCTTCCAGATTTCTCTGCAGCACTTCCTCGATCGCTCTGTTGGGAACGATGTTGGAAGTAGCCTTGACAAAGATCTCTTCCATCGTTGTCCCTGTCATCAGAGCAGCTCCTCTTGCAATGTCATGGATCCTTTCGAAGATCTCTCTGCACTGATCGATCTGAGGTGCTCTCATCATATACAGCACTTCCGCATCAGCCTGCACCACATTCGGCGACACGCCGCCTGTGTCCGTTACAGCATAGTGGATCCTGGCTTCCTGTATGACATGTTCACGCAGGAACTGTGAACCGACGTTCATGAGTGTGACAGCATCAAGCGCGCTTCTTCCCAGATGCGGTGCTCCTGCCGCATGGGCAGAGCAGCCATGGAATTTATAGCGTGCAACGATATTCGCCAGTGAAGAAGTTGTGGATGTACGGTTCAGATCACCCGGATGCCATGTTACTGCACAGTCAAGGTGATCGAACACCCCGTCTCTTGCCATAAAGCCTTTGCCGGCTCCGCCTTCTTCTGCAGGACAGCCGTAATAGATGACTGTTCCGGAAGCACCTGTTGTTTCCAGATATTTTTTCACTGCAAGCGCAGCCCCGATGGATGCTGTACCGAGCAGCTGGTGTCCGCAGCCATGTCCGTTTCCTCCTGGTTCAACAGGACTCAGTTCCATGACCCCTGCTTCCTGTGAGAGGCCGGATAAAGCATCAAATTCACCGAGAATACCGATGACCGGTGATCCGCTGCCGAATGAGCCGGAGAATGCTGTAGGAATATCTCCGAGATTCTCTTCTACGGCAAAACCGTGTTCACGCAGAAATGCCGTCTGAAGTTTAGCGGCTGTTACTTCCGTATAGCATGTTTCCGGGCTGTCCCAGATCCTGTCGCTCAGCAGGTTCAGTTCAGCTGCCGAGCTGTCTACGGCTGTCAGTGCAAGTGTTTTTATTTCATTCATATACTGCCTCCTGATGAATTTCAGAGTGATCGGATAAATCTTTCAAGACGGTTCATGGCCTCTGCCAGCATGTCATCACTGGCAGCGTAAGAGAAGCGTATAAATCTGTCATCGCCGAAGCACTGTCCGGGAGTCCCCCCGACGCCGGCTTCTTTGATCAGCCTTGTGCAGAATTCCGAAGATGTCATGCCGAACCTGTCTGTTCTGGGGAATACATAGAACGCCCCTTCCGGCTCTGTCATGTCCAGACCGATCTCACCGATCCTGCGGACCATGAGATCCCTGCGCCTCTGATATTGTTTCAGCATGCCGGAAGGATCTGTTTCCAGGGCTTTGATCGCCGCATCCTGGAACATGGCCGGCGTGGAAGTGATCGTCACGGAATGCGCCAGCTGCATGCGGTCGATGACCGATGCATCCGCACAGAGATATCCCATTCTCCAGCCTGTCATTGCATACGGCTTGGAGAAGCTCTGCACGAGAATGATCTGTTCTCTCAGGTCATGGAATTCCGTAAAGCTGTGATAATTGCCGGTATATACGATCTGCCTGTATACATCATCGCAGATCACAAAGATCTCTTTTCCTTTGACTGCATCATGGACCGCTTTCAGACTGTCCTCATTCAGTATGGTACCGGTCGGATTGTTCGGTGTAT
>DMBB01000069.1 GCA_003446295.1 Erysipelotrichaceae bacterium | reverse complement strand
GGCAGATGCTGTGACTGCGTTGCATTCCACAGAGATGAAAAAGGCAATGTGCCCAACTGTTTCAAGCTTGCCGGCATCAAAGTGGTAAAGGAAACTGCTTCAGATTAAATGCCTGCATAACAGAAAAAGATCCTCGCGGATCTTTTCCTTTTTCATATTATCAGGGGATAGATTATTGAATACCTGCCAAGGGGGAGCAGTTACTCAACCAGACAACTTCCTGTCTGTACTTGTATAGTATCATTGACCATACGTCAAAATATGTAACAAATGTGTTAAATTATGTGATTTCAGAAGATGCAAAAATATATTTTTTTCCTTGCAAAAAAAGGTGCCGTCTAATAAGATATAGACACTTTTCGAGAGGAACACTTATGAGAATCACCCGGACTCCCGCAGGTATTTCTGCAGAATTATGGGAGCGGATTCTTGCTGATCTTGATCCCGCTTCTTCGACGGTCAATGATTACCGAAAGGTACTCAATCTGATGCACTCTGCTGGAAACGGTAAATACCGTATCCTTACCATGACTACAGAAGAAGCTGCCGAATACTTCGGTGATCTCGACCAAAGGGTTCAGGACGGTGTTCTTTCCGCAAATACAGCTCATCGTTATAAAGCAACTCTGCGTTCTCTGGCAAAACGCATTGAACAGTTCGGCGCGGTTGAAGGATATATCAATCCTTTCAACGGTCTTCTGAAAAACGAGAAACGGCCTCGTACGGAATATACAACTGACATGTTCGTACAAGCGGAGTCTGTCCGCAGGATCATGCGTATTCTCCCGACGCTCGGCATACGGAACAGAGGTATTATCGAGATGATCCTGTACATCGGTCTTGCCCCTGTTCAGATCCAGAATATCCGTGTCTGTGATTTTTACAGGCTGGATGACGGAAGACTTGCATTGAATATTGATGCAGGAACATTTCTGGAATACGGCGTCAAGAAGCCCGAAGAATCAGAGCTTTATCTTTCCGGTGAGCCTATAGAGTTTGTCCGTGCTTCCACGCGCGGCATTACATGGAGATACAACGGAACTTTCATTTTCATGGAAAGTGTATCCAGTCTGCTGTATTCGCATATGCCGGATATCGGCATCAATACCGATACCAGGAAGTTCTTCCTGACATCCCGTCATCACGAATACACATACAGGGCCATGCACCATCTGATCCATGAGATCTGCAAGGAGGCCGGTGTTGAGGAAAACATCACACCGAACCAGCTGGCTTTGACAGGTCTGGTGAACGGCTGGTATCTCGACCATGAACCCGGCAACATTTACAGCAGCTGGGAGCGTTATCCGATCCCTCTTCAGCAGACGATGGAACACATCCGGGAACAGCTTCCGGAAGAATTTCTGAAGTCTCTCAATTTCTTTCCGTCTATTTCCGTCTAAATAAAAATAACAGCATGGCTGTTATTTTTTTACGCTGTTCCGTCTGCGTCCTGATACAGACTCATGATCCATTCACTGTTGATCAGAGGGAAGATATCATTGCTTACTTCATACAGTTCAGGATTCTGGGCGATCTCTTCTTCCAGCATCGTTACCGGAATGAGGAATGACATGCCTTTATCTCCGCAGCGTACTGTGATCTTCATGATCCCGTTTTCGGTGCGCTGGTACTCTACGGCAGTGATCTCTTCCGGCGTTCCTTTGCCGTTATCGGTAAATTCAATAAAGCTATCATATTTTGCCAGTTCTGCCATCACATCGCTGACACCGTCTTCCAGGATCTGTATCTTTTCACAGAATTCCTTCAGAGCTGCGCATCTTCTCAGTACATAGCCGCGCTCTGTCAGGGGTCTGGTTGTCTGCTGCAGAGATACCGGAGCTTCGTGTTCACTCAGCCAAAGTACGAACTTATGGTCTTCATCGATATATACGAGAGGATACTGCACCATGAATTCCTTCTTGCAATGCGGGCAGGACAGCCTGAATATATCTCCGCTGACGCATCTGTCTCTCAGATCGGGATCTGATGAAGCTGTGATCGTATCCCATATTTCCACATCGAATCCTCTTTTGCAGTAAGGACATGTATATTTCACGATTCTTGAATTCGACATTCCTGTTCCTCCTTCAATTCAAGGCAAATTCTATCATGTTCAGGTTAAGAGGTATATAATTCTTTACATCAAGAGGAAACTGAAATGTCTGAAAAAAGTTTTGACAAAAGAGCACTGCGCAGTGAAGCAATACGCATGGCATGGCCGGCAGTATTGGAAAGTTTCTTCGTTTCTCTGGCAGGCATGATCGATACCCTGATGGTATCCACACTCGGCGCAGCATCTGTCGCTGCAGTCGGTCTTACAACTCAGCCAAAATTCATCGGATTGTCCTTCTTCCTTTCAATGAACATTGCGGTATCCGCACTGGTCGCAAGAAGAAAAGGAGAAGAACGGCAGGATAATGCGAATGAAGTGCTTCTGACATCTCTGACTTATACGCTGATCATGTGCCTGTTCGTTACATTGATCTGTGTTGTATTTGCCGGTCAGATCATCACGCTCTGCGGTTCCAACGCGGATACGCATGATCCGGCAGTCCTGTATTTCCGCATCATCATGGGCGGTATGTTCTTCAATGTTGTATCATTGGCCATCAACTCCGCACAGCGCGGATCAGGAAATACAAAGATCGCTATGACAACAAACGTTGTATCCAGTGTGATCAACGTCATATTCAATTACCTGCTGATCGGCGGTAATTTCGGTTTCCCGAGATGGGGAATCCTCGGTGCTGCTGTAGCAACTGTCCTTGGTACTGTTGCGGCAATGTTCATGAGCGTGCGCTCCCTGTTTTCCAAAGACAGTTTTGTCAGTATTCCCTATATGATCGAGAAAAAGATCAGACCTACCTGGCGCACATTTGTTTCATTGATCCGTTTGGGCTTCAACTTCTTCATTGAGAACATGGCAATGCGTGTCGGTTTTGTGACAACAGCTGTCATAGCCGCAAAACTCGGAACAAACCCGTTCGCTGCGCATCAGGTCGGCATGAACTTCCTGAGTCTGGGATTTGCCTTCGGAGACGGCATGCAGGTAGCTGCAGTCGCTCTGACTGGGCGTTCCCTTGGCGCAAACGCAAAAGACAAAGCACTGGCATACGGCAAGATCTGCCAGGAGATCGGTCTGTTTATCTCCTTCGTGCTTGCGATCATATTCTTCGCAGGCGGAAGGTTCCTGTTCTCTCTGTACTTCAGTGATCCGGAAACCATTGAGATGGGCGTCCTGATCAGCCGTTATATCATGGTCACGGTTCTCGTGCAGATCTCACAGGTCGTATACGGCGGCTGTCTGAGAGGTGCGGGAGATGTCAGATATACATTGTTCGCATCACTGATCAGCGTCACCCTGATCAGAACACTTGTCACCTTTGTTCTGGCCGGTCTGCTTAACTTCGGTCTGCACGGCATCTGGCTCGGTATCCTGTCTGACCAGCTGTCCAGATTCCTGATGCTGGGTTCAAGATTCCGCAAAGGTGAATGGGTCAAACTTCGCTTATGATCTCAACGGGAAGCGCACAGCTTCCCTTTTTTGATCCCTATACGTTTGATCGTCATTCATCAGTACGATATAAGCATTAAAAAAATCTCCTCGGCTTATCATATCAGCTTTGGAGATTTGTTTTTGATTCAGATCAATCCTGCTTCCTTCATTGCCTTCCGCATAGCTTCCAGCTGAGGACCTTCTTCTGTCGGCAGACCCGGCAGATAAGGTACTCCTGCTTCCCTGCCTTCCAGACGGATCATGTCTTTTGCGGCGTTCGGGAACGGAACGAGGTCCATGGACAGACGTACCGGGTTCAGCTTGAACTGTGCTTCGAGTGAGCCTTTCAGGTCACCTGCCACGAACTTTTCATATACATCGCCGATCAGTTCGGGCATGAAGTTTCCGGCTGTGCAGACACCGCCTGCAGCACCTACACACAGGCTGGCATACAGCAGTGTGTCTTTTCCGCCGAATACCTTGAAGTCGATATCTCTTGTTCTGCGGATGCATTCTTCCGTCAGAGTAATGTCTCCGGATGTGTCTTTCATACCGACGATGTTCGGTACTGCGTGGGCAAGACGGTCAACAAATGCTGCAGTCAGACCATAGCCGACACGACCGGGATTGTTGTAGATCAGGACCGGTGTTTCCGGAACTGCTTCCGCGATCGATTTGAAATGATTGAACAGTTCGCGTTCACTGGGCTTCAGGAACATCGGCTGAAGGACGGAGACAGCATCGGCACCTTTGGATACAGCCATCTTTGCAAGGCGGATGCACTTCTTCGTGTTGATCGCACCGATACCGAAATAGACAGGTACACGTTTCTTTGTCTGATCGATGATGATCTCAAGCGTTCTTTCCATCTCATCTTCTTCCGCCTGGAAGAATTCTCCGTTGGAGCCAAACGCGAGGATCCCGTGCATCCCGTGGCTGATGACATATTCGGTCTGTTCTCTCATCAGCTTTTCATCGACTTTTTCATTCTCATCGATGGGCGTAACGATCGGTACGACCACACCTTTCATGAATTCTGTATTCATAATCTGATCCTCGTTATTTTTCTGTTCTTATCGGCCGAGCTTAATGCCTGTCAGTTTCTCATAGTAGAGTTCGATCGCACTGTGGTCGAAGGAACCTGCTTCATTGTTGTGGAGCCACTGCAG
>DMBB01000285.1 GCA_003446295.1 Erysipelotrichaceae bacterium | reverse complement strand
AACTGAGCTAAACCTCCATCGCACTGAGTGCCTAATTAATATAGCATAGTGATTTTTTATCGTCAACAAAAAATAGAAAAATACTTTTTGTGAATTTATTATCAAAGTTTGTCTGACAAAACTCAGCTTTTGCAAAGATGGATGATGCAGTATCAGTATGTTTGGTTTGACGAATGATAATGATTAACATAGAATTTATTTAATGTATTTTGCTGAAAAGCAGGGGGATAACAATTATGCGCAGAGCTGGTATATTAATGCCGATTACTTCACTGCCGTCAGAATATGGCGTTGGAACCATGGGAAAAGCAGCCTTTGAATTTATTGATTTTCTTGCGGATGCAGGACAGAGCTGCTGGCAGATCCTTCCGATCGGGCCCACGGGGTTTGGTGATTCACCTTATCAGTCATATTCAAGTTTTGCCGGTAATCCATATATGATCGATCTGGATCTGCTTAAGAAAGATGGATTGCTGGAGGCAGATGAATATCAGGATGAGGATTGGGGAGATGATCCTGAGAAGGTTGATTATGGTCTGCTTTACAATAAGCGCTTTGCCGTATTGCGCAAGGCTGCTGATCGTCTTCCTTCCAAAGCACCTAAGGCTTATCTGGAATTCCTTACAAAGGAAAAGAAATGGGTCTATGACTATGCTGTGTTCATGGCAGTCAAACAGGACCAGAAAGGCAAGTCGTGGAGACAGTGGCCGGAAGATATTCAGAAAAAAGAACATAAAGCAATGGAAAAGGTTCAGACAGAATTGAGAGATGAGATCCTGTTCTGGATCAGAGTACAGTATCTGTTCTTTAAGCAGTTTACCGCTATGAAGAAATATGCCAATGAAAAAGGAATCAGGATCATTGGTGATCTTCCGATCTATGTTGCTTCGGATAGTATTGATGCGTGGTCATTCCGTGATGAATTCCAGCTTGATAGCAAGGGGGACCCGAAAGATGTTGCCGGATGTCCTCCGGATGCATTCTCTGCTGATGGACAGCTCTGGGGAAATCCGCTGTATGACTGGGAGAAAATGAAAAAGGATCATTATGCATGGTGGACTGAGAGAATCAAGCATCAGCTAGGTTTCTATGATATTCTTCGTCTGGATCATTTCCGCGGTTTCTCAACCTATTATGCGATCCCTGCCGGAGACAAGACCGCTAAAAACGGTGAGTGGAGAAAAGGACCGGGCATTGATTTCTTCAAACATATGGAGAGCAAATTCGGAAAGATCGATCTGATCGCGGAAGACCTGGGCGATCTGACACCTGATGTATTTGAACTTGTTAAGGCAACCGGATATCCCGGTATGAAAGTACTGGAATTTGCATTTGACGGTTCTGATTCTGATTATCTGCCGCATAATTATACAAAGAACTGTGTTGTGTATGCCGGAACACATGATAATGATACGATCATGGGATGGTTCAAAACATCTGACAAAGCGACAGTCAAGCGTGCGATCGAGTACTTCCACATGGATAAAACAGAAGGCTATAACTGGGGCATGATGAGAGGTGCATGGTCAAGTACTGCTGATCTGGCGGTGATCCAGATGCAGGATGTGCTTGGACTCGGTTCTGAGGCCAGGATCAACACACCTGCAACTGCAGGCGGAAACTGGACATGGCGTATGAAAGGCGGACAGCTGAAGCCTGAACTTGCTGAAAAGCTGAGTGCATTGATGAAACGCTATGGCAGATACCATAAGCCGGCTCCGATCAAATAAATAAGAAACATGATAAACCGCAGGAATCTGATATGATCCCTGCGGTATTCATTTGGTGAGATAAATATTGTCAGAATGATACATGCATATATTCCTGATGGTCAGCTGTATATACAGTGAATCCTTCTTCATCAAGAACAGCATAAGATTTCGGATGTCTCTGTTTCGGTAAAGCGGATGATCCGGGATTCAGAAGATAAATACCTTCTGTTTTGATTGCGGTGGGAATATGCGTGTGGCCTGAGAGGAAGATGTCTCCTTCTTCCATTTTCGGAAGATGATCCGGTCCGTATACGTGTCCATGGCTCATGAATACACGCCTTTGACCAAGCTGGAACACCTGATAATCTGCTGTCAAAGCAAACTGGAGAACCATCTGATCTACTTCTGCATCACAGTTTCCGCGTACGGCACAGATGTCATGCCATTTGGAATTCATGATTTCGATCACTTTTTTCGGAGCGTAGTCTTCAGGCAGATCATTCCTGGGTCCATGGTAGAGAACGTCTCCAAGGCAGAGGATCCGGCTGCAGTTATGATGATCAAAAGCATCGATCATGCATTGGGCACCGCTCAGGGAACCATGGATATCTGATATGACAAGGTATTTCATAATTGCACTCTCCTTGATCAAAATGATAACAGATATTCTTTGACGATCTTCATAAAATTGAAATATGGGGTCCTGTCATACATCCGTGAGTATGCGTTTTTGCTATAATGGTTCCGTGAATATTCGTGTTTGATATAAACAGAAAGCAGGTAAATATGGCAGAAAATAAATGTATTCTTGTTGGTGTTACAGGAGGAATTGCGGCGTATAAGATCTGTTCGCTTGTTTCTTCTTTGAAAAAGCAGAATTATGAGGTGCATGTGCTGATGACAAAGGCAGCTCAGGAATTTGTGACACCGCTGACTTTTCAGACGCTCAGTGCGCAGAAAGTTGTTACCGATATGTTTACGATCGATTACACCCCTGATGTGCATCATGTTTCACTTGCCAAAAAAGCCGATCTCTTCGTAATAGCTCCTGCCAGTGCAGATATCATTGCCAAAGTGGCGAATGGGATTGCGGATGATATGCTGACGACAACATTTTTGGCAAGTACCTGTCCGAAGCTGATCGTCCCGGCGATGAATGTGAATATGCTGGAAAATCCTATTACACAGGATAATATTGCAAAATGCAGAAAATACGGTATGGAAGTACTGGACAGTGCTGATGGTTATCTGGCTTGCGGTGATGTCGGAAAAGGCAGAATGCCTGAACCTGCGGAGATCGAAGATAAGATCAAGTTCATGCTGGTCCAGGATAAATACCTTGCAGGGAAGAAGGTCCTGATCACTGCGGGACCGACACAGGAAGCTCTTGACCCTGTACGTTATCTGACAAATCACAGTTCAGGAAAGATGGGTTTTGCGCTTGCAAAGGCCGCAAGGAATGCCGGCGCTGATGTTACGATCGTGGCTGGAGTGAATCATCTGGATCCGCTGAATGGTGTGACAACAGTTCCTGTTGTGTCAGCGGAAGATATGTACCAGGCAGTTATGCAGCGTGCCGAAGATATGGATATTATGATTCTTTCGGCAGCTGTTGCCGATTACAGGCCGAAGAGCGTGGCGGATAATAAAATGCATAAGAAAGACGGAGATCTTTCCATAGAGCTGGAACGCACAAAAGATATTCTGGCATCTTTGGGCAGACAGAAGAAGCCCGGGCAGATCCTGATCGGCTTTACGATGGAAACAGAAAACCTGATTTCGCGTGCAAGAGAAAAGATGGTAAAAAAGAATTGTGATTTTATGATCGCAAATAATCTGAAAGTTGACGGGGCAGGTTTCCAGGTTGACACAAATGTTGTGACGATCATCTCTGCAAACGGAGAAAATGACTGTGATCTGGGACTGCTGTCCAAAGATGATACTGCTGTAGAAATTTTCAGGCATTGTGTTAAAGGAGAATAAGAAACATGCTGTTGACGATCGATGTTGGCAATACAAATATTGCCATGGGTTTCATGAATGGTGATGATGTGGTGGGCAGCTTCCGCATTACCACAAAAACTCCCCGTACCAGTGATGAATTCGGAATGTGTTTCCGGACATTTCTGCATAGCTGCAATGTAAAAGAGGAAGACATTGAAGGCGTTGTTATTTCATCAGTTGTTCCTAAGATCAATTACTCTTTGAACAGCGCGGTTATCAAATATATCGGAAAAGAGCCTCTGATGATCAGCCATGAAACAGTTACGGGCATTCAGATAAAAACAGATTATCCCAGCCAGGTCGGAGCAGACCGTCTGGTCGATACGACTGCGGCTTTTTACACAAAGAAGCGTTCCTGCATTATCGTAGATTTCGGAACTGCTACAACATTTGATTATGTATCCAATGAGGGTGTGTTTGAGTATACGGTCATTGCGCCGGGTCTGGGGATCAGCGCTAATGCATTGACGGGACAGACCGCAAAGCTTCCTGAAGTCGAGATCAAAAAGCCTGCATCTGTTCTTGGAAGAAACACAGTTTCAGGAATCCAGGCAGGTGTTGTTTATGGCTACATCGGTGCGGTGGAATACATTATTAAGCAGATGAAAAAGGAATTGAATGATCCGGATTGCTATGTGATCGCGACAGGCGGTCTGGGCAGGGTCATTTCCGGTGAGACAGATGAGATCGATGAATATGATCCGAATATTGCATACAAAGGCATGAACATTATTTACAGGCAGTATATTGCGAAGCAGAATGCAGAATCTGACTATTGATTGATGAAAAAACGGTGCGGGCAGCTTGTTTGATGGTCTCCCGGCAGGAATAGGAGAACGTTATGGGACATAGTATTGATGAGAATCTTTTGGCAGCTAATATAGATACGATCAGATCTGTTTTCAAAATGGATTATCAGCACATGCAGATCATGGGTGCTTTTACCTGTACTGTATATGGGGTTGTTGCGGATGAGGAACATATTAGGAATTGCAGGAAGCTTCTGAAGTCACGTTTCAGTATTTTCTCTAATTTTCGCGGGCATCTGGAACTGCTGCTCGTTGTAAAGATGTCGCTTGCGGAAGATCCGGAAGATTATCTTGATGGAGTTGTCAGTATATACGAATCTTTGAATCCCTCAGGTATGATAGGGAATGAGGCACGGGTCCTGGCAGCGATGATTCTCTACGACAATATCAGACCTGAGAATCTGGATGCATTATGCGATCAGACAGTCAATATTTATCGGATCATGCGGGAAAATCATCCGTTCCTGACAGATCAGTATGATTTGCCTTTTGCGGCATTGATGGCGATCAAGGGAGATGTGATCGATTTCCAAATCGAAGATATAGAAAGGTGCTACGAGCTTATATCACCGGCTTTCCTGTTATCTAAAAATGAGACACAGACTGTCTGCCATATTCTCTCGCTGAGTGATAAGCCTTCAGAAGAGAAAAGCGGTATGTTTTTAGATATGTATGATGCATTTAAAGACAATAAGATCGGGATGACCACCAGATGTATGCCGATACTTGCCACATTGGTTTATGCGGATATTTCTATAGAAGATGCTGTTTATCAGACAATAGAAAATGATGAGATCCTGAAGCAGATCAAAGGATTCGGAAGCATATTCGGTGTCGGTACTGAAACAAGAAGGATGTTTGCGGCTGCGAAGACCGTGCTTGATAAAATTCAGGATGATACTGCGGTGGAAGGCACTGTTATCAGTTCGGTACTGTCATTGATCATTTCTATCGAGACAATGGCGGTTGCTGTAGCAACCAGCACATCCACCAGCCCTGGCTGATATGTTCTGTTTAAATTAATAACAAGCCCGACAGTGATGAGTACTGCCGGGTTTTTTGATGGTTTGTCATTTTTCTGCTGAAAAAAACATTATTTGTATGGGAAGGGTAAATCAAAATGCAGATTATTTTTTTGTGATGCTTGTTTTTTCTACAAACAGGTGGTACTATGTCAGAGTTAGTTAAAGATAACTAACTTTGAAGCAAATGTTTCCGGCATGACATTCATTTGGGAAGTGATGACATCCGGCCTGATTGAAAGGAGAACAATCGTATGAATCTTATGGAAGGCGAAGTCGGCAAAACATATCTGATCAAAGAAATTGTTACTGATGATGATGAGCTGAATGCATTCCTTTTCCGCCTTGGCTGTTATAGTGGGGAGCCTATCACAGTTGTATCAAAGGGCAGAAAAAATTGCGTCGTAGTAATCAAAGACGGGAGATACAGCCTGGATAATCTGTTATCCGAGGCGATCAGGATCTAGTTTTTGATTGCTTGAATATTATCAGAGGAGGAAATGATGATGAGAATTGCGTTTGCGGGTAATCCAAACAGCGGAAAAACGACGATGTACAACGCCTTAACAGGCAGAAGTGAAAAGGTAGGCAACTGGGGAGGCGTCACGGTCGGCGCCAAAGAGTATCCTATAAAAAGTCAGTACACAAATGGCGTAGAAGCTATTGCGGTTGACCTTCCGGGTGCGTATTCCATGTCTCCGTTTACCCCGGAAGAAGGCATTACAAGTGAATATGTTCGTGATGAACATCCGGATGCGATTATCAATATTGTTGACGCAACAAACCTGAGCAGAAGCTTGTTCTTTACGACACAGCTTCTTGAACTGGGCATACCGGTGGTCGTTGCACTGAACAAAGAGGACATCAACCAGAAGGAAGGCACAAAGATCGATGCGGCCAAGCTCGAAAAACTTCTTGGCTGTCCTGTCGTCAATACGACAGCAATCGAAAACAAAGGACTTGATGAAGTTGTTGCAAAAGCTGTCGCATTGAACGGAAAGACACAGAAAGCACCTTATCTGCAGGCGGATATTGATCTTCAGGATAAGAATGCTGTCGACGCTGAAGACCGTAAGCGTTTTGACTATGTAAACGGAATCGTCAGGCAGGTTGAACAGAGAACTGTTCAGTCGGCTGAAGTCAATAAACAGGATGCTCTGGATAAGATCCTCCTGAACCCTGTGCTTGGTATTCTGATCTTTGCTCTTGTGATGTGGTTTGTGTTCTGGGTATCCCAGGCATGGCTCGGACCGCTGGTAGCTGACTGGCTGGTTGGCTATATTGAGATGTTCCAGGAGTGGGTAGCAGGTCAGCTTGAAAACAGCCCGGCTATTCTGTCAGCACTTCTTGCGGATGGTATTGTTGGCGGCGTTGGTGCTGTTGTCGGTTTCCTGCCGCTGGTAATGGTTATGTATTTCCTGATCGCTCTTCTTGAAGACTGCGGCTATATGGCACGTGTAAGTGCTGTTATGGACCCGATTTTCAAAAGAGTTGGTCTGTCCGGTAAATCCGTTATTCCTGTAGTAATTGGTACAGGCTGCGGTATTCCTGCAATTATGGCCTGCCGTACGATTCGTGATGAAAGAGAAAGAAGAGCTACATCAATGCTCGCTACATTCATCCCCTGCGGCGCTAAAATTCCTGTCATTGCATTATTTGCAGGTGCATTCTTCAATGGCGCTGGATGGGTAAGTACTTTGAGTTATTTCTTCGGACTCGTCCTGATCTTCCTTGGCGCACTTCTGATCAAAGCAATCACAGGTTATAAGTACAGAAAATCATTCTTCATCATTGAACTGCCGAAGTTCAAGGTTCCCAGTCTGAAGTTCGCATTCAGATCAATGATGGAACGTGCAAAAGCATATATTGTTAAGGCAGCCACGATCATTCTGATCTGCAACACTGTTGTTCAGGTCATGCAGTCATTCAACTGGTCATTCCAGGCTGTTGAAGAAGGAATGGAAAGCACTTCTATTCTTGCATCGATTGCTAATCCGTTTGCATTCCTGCTCATCCCGCTTGGATTTGGCGTATGGCAGCTTGCGGCAGCGGCTATTACAGGCTTCATCGCAAAGGAAAATGTTGTTGGTACACTGGCAGTTGTATATGGACTTACAGCATTCATTGATGTTGATGAACTCGCTTTGACAGGCGGTGCTAATGAAGTTGCTATGACAATGGGTCTGACATCTGTTACAGCGCTTGCTTATCTGTTCTTCAATCTGTACACTCCGCCGTGCTTCGCTGCGATCGGTGCCATGAACGCTGAAATGAAGAGCAGGAACTGGCTCTGGGGAGCGATCGGCCTGCAGCTTGGAACAGGTTATACTGTTGCGTTCCTGATCTACCAGTTCGGTACACTCTTCACAGAAGGTCATCTTGGAACAGGCTTCCTGCCGGGACTGATTGCTATTGCATTGATGGTGCTTGCAGTAGTCATGATCGGCAAGAAGGTAAGAGCACACTTTGACGCTCAGTATAGTCTGCATCAGAGGTAATTTGCTGAAAACAGGTATAAAATATAACCGGAGGGAGGATCATATGAATTTTGCTACAATGATCGCTGTGGCAGCTCTTGCAGTCATAATCTCTCTAGCTGTTAAATACATTGTTCGTGAAAAAAGGCGTGGTGTTAAATGTATCGGCTGTCCGTTAGCGGATTCATGTACAAAATATGGCGGCCGTAAGGGATCTGGACACCACAGCAAAACAAATAATCAGTAAAAGAGGCGGACTGCGCCTCTTTTATGAAAGTGGGATTTCATAAAGGTCGGAAAGGATCAAACGATGGATAAAATAATTATTGCGGCAGGCCTGCTGCTGATCATATATGCATTCTGGCAGACTGTACAGAGATTTCGCGGCAGAGCAAAGAATTCATGCTGCGGTACAGCTGAAGCTGTTTCTGTGAAAAAGGTGGATGATACTGATCCGTCACATTATCCGTATAGATATACGCTGCAGATCGATCATATGAAGTGCAGCAATTGTGCCAGAAATGTAGAAAATCTGCTGAACAGTATGCCAGGTGTATGGGGAAGAGTGGATCTTGGAAAAAAAGAAGCAGATGTCCGTACAAAACAGTCGGTCAGCGAGGCTGAATTCAAAACTGCTTTTAAGGATTCTGCCTATACACTGAAGAGCTGTACGCTCGTGTCAGATTACCGTTCATAACAGCATGGTTTTGGTGCGCTGATCAAAAATCATTAATTAAATATCATTAGAAATATAACTGAAAAAGATGTAATTCACAAAATTGTTTGATCTGTGAATTACATCTGTTTTTTTGATCAGGAGTTACTGAATTGAAGCGGATGTTTTATTCTTCCTCATCTTTTCGGAGGAGAACCAGACATGTGCCGATACCTGCTGCTCCTAGTCCTGCAACAGTGATCCAAACCCAGGTCATTGGTTTCTTTTCGGGCTCAGAAGGCTGAATGGTTTCGGAAATCATCTCTTCCGGTTTTTCTTTCCACTTGGCATAAATGGTCAGATCTTCATTTACAGGTAATTGGAAGTCAAAGGGTTCGGTGAATTCCGGGTCTTTATACCATCCGTCAAAGAGGAAACCTTCTTTTTTAGGGTCATTTGGCCTTGCGATTTTGTAACCGTTATTGATCGTTTGTGTTTTGATTTCAGGACCGCCATTGGTTTCGAACTGAACTGTATGGGATGTAACTGCTACCGGCTGCGGTTTATCATTGGTTATATATGTGATGGGAGGTGTATAGTTATTGGTTCTGTTTTCTGTCTGTATCCTGGAAGTATCAACAGCTGCGTATTCTGTAACGGTATTGCCCGGTTCTTCTGTGTAGCTGTCATGATCGTTTGTGGTATTGTTTGGCTTTGCAGGTTTCGGAGTAGGTACAGCCGGTTCCGGAGTTGGTTCAACAGGTTCAGGAGTGACCGGTACAGGATCAACAGGCTCTCCTGAGTTTTGTTCTCCATATATGGTTTTGCCGTTTCCGGTTTGAAGTGAATCAGGATCAAGAACGCCGATCTGACCATTTCCGGTAAATGACGTATTGGTGTTTGTTGATGAACTGCCTCCTTGACCTCCCTGGCTGGTAATGTGCAATATCCTGATCAGGATAGCATCCTCCAGAGAGAAGGTCCACGGGTCCTTGAGACTGAAAAGCCTGCGAGTCAATTCCCCTCCAATAACTTCAACAGCGATCGTCGGAGGTACAGAACTGATTTCATTTTCGCCTGAAGGCTCAGTGTTGAAATCCGGTGCATATGTTTCCAAAAAAGAAGCACAGGTAAATTCCTGATCGGTAACTCTGGTAATAGGCTCATAAAAGTGAGCGCCTAAAGCAAGCCATTCACGGGCTTTGATATCATATGAAATCAGTGAATCAATGACTGAGAGCGTTGATATTGGGATTTGATCTTGTTCTGAACGGGTTATACAATCTTGTTTTGTCATGTTTAAAGGCTGTAAAGTGGAAGTGATCTCATCAGTACCGTTAACATACAATACTCTGGAAGCATATCCGTCCGGTACAGCAGGCAGATTATTCATGTTCGTTCCTGTGTATGTGACGATTCCGGCAAGTACGGAAACCGTACCGCCGGTAATAGAACCGCTGATCGTCAGAGAACAGTCATCCACACGGATGCCGACGTCTAAATATTCATGTTCATTTGCTATGATACTCAGTGTATCCCCATCCCTGACATTGATATTGCCTATTTCATGAAAAGCAAACTCTGAAGAACCGTCTTTATGAAAACGACCGATACCTACATAGGAATTACCTGCAGCATTCAGCTCCGGAATGTTAATGTATGTTCCCGTTAAATAGACAGCACTGTCTTCGATGTTTACGGAAGCAGTGTTTTGATGTCCGGTAATTACGAGACTGCTGTTTTTCAGCAGCAGATCTTTCTGAAGGGTTCCGCCGGGATTCAGATTGATTTCAGCAGACAGGAGCATACCTCCTTGAGTTGAGGAATCGTTCTCATTGACATCTGTTAGTTTACCGCCGTCAATGATATCCAGATAACCGCCCTCCAGTGTTCCATTGATGTTCAGAATACCCTGTATTTCGATCACGGCTTTAACAGTCGATGGAAGCCCGTATATGCTGCAGCTTTCGATCTCATTAAGCTTTAGAGAAGCACCGTCTTCAACAGTAAGTGAACTGTTCTTTCCCATAACCAGTCTTGATGCATAATCCTGCAATTCGACAGTCCCATTTGCATGGGTTGGATCCAAAACATCGATTGGCAGATCTTCCGTATAGCGTGTGATATTTGTCTCGGGTTCTTCGGAATCTTCCGGAGTCCAGGTTTCTGTACGTACGCTCATTACACTAAGAGTCAGGGATGAGTTTTTCGGTATTCTGAGATGAATATTATCAAGGTGATATTCTTCATCGAGAATGCCGGTAATACCGCCGTTTATGAGCAGGTAACTGTCATCATCCTGCTTCATGAAAACAGCAGCGCTTCCTTCGGTATAGAGAGCTGTGTTTGTGTACAGCGTAATGGTGTTTCCGTCTGCGATGTCTATGCTGTTGATCAGGACGATGCCGGTACCGACGATTCGGTATGAACAGTCTCCTGTCAATGCACCGATTCTGTTGATGCCTGCAACAGCCAGCGTCAGGACATCAGTGTTTGAAGTGATCGATTCCCCGCTGCCATCATAATTCACCATGGCAACATACTGTCCCGCTATATTCATCCATCCGCTGCCATTTGACCAGCATGATATTTCGTCATCTTCAGGATTGAATGTTGTTTTTCCAATCGTAACAGCTGAGATTTCATCCTGTGCAGTTGTTTCATCGTCTGCTTCTTCGGCATCCAGAAAGTCTTCTTCAGCTTCGGCTAATAGTTCCTGAGGTTCACTTTCTTCGTTATCCTCCGGTTCTTCAAAAATTACAGCCGGATCCAGTGTCTGTTCTATCTCTGTTTCCGGAACTTCTTCCTCCATATACGCTGAAAATTCCCCGGGTTCGGGGCTTGGATTTTCTTCATTTGTAATTGTTTCCTGTAATGCACCAGGATCAGTTGTTTCTGTAGAGGCTGGCTCCGGGAATGTTTCCGGTGAAGTAGTGGGAACTGCTTCGATAATTGGTTCCGGAGAAGGTGATGTTAGTGCCGCGGTTTCCTCACAAGTCTCTGTTTCGGTCTCACGGTGGATTTCGGAAAATTGTTCTTCCGGACTATCTTCCACGCCGGACACGGGAATCGTATTGAACTGGACCAGGGCCAGGATCAGGCCGGAATACAAGAAGAGTCTGAGAATTGATTGAAAGCAATGCTTTTCCATAATACTCATCTCCATGTATTTATCAGTTTATTGTATTATAGCAAACCATCACGTGTAATCCTATGGTTCCTGGTAATCTGTGTGATCTTAATAATTACGAAACTCTTTGAAAAAAACGATATTTTCATTGTGACGATAGATGCCGGACATGCCGGATAATAATATGTCTTGAACCGGATATATCATTTTTTAACACAGAGTCAGTGAGGAGTCACAAATATAAAAAAATCCGCAATTATGCGGATTTGCCTTCATGGTGCCGCTTGGCAGACCG
>DMBB01000168.1 GCA_003446295.1 Erysipelotrichaceae bacterium | reverse complement strand
TCTTTATCCTTCAGCAGTCCGTACTTTCTTGCATAGTCGTTGACAGCTTTGGTAAACGCTGTCTTATAGCCGACCTCGTGCGTGCCGCCGTCCAGTGTTCTGACAAGGTTGACGAAGCTGTATGTGTTTTCCTGGTAATCGTCCGTATACTGGAATGCCACATCGACCTTGATCGTCTGTGATTCCCCGCTGAACTTGACAGGAGCCATCAGGACATTCCTGTCCTCGTGCAGGTATTCCAGGAAGCTCTTCAGACCGTCATCATAGCAGAATGTTTCCCGGACTTCCTTCTTGCCTCGCTTGTCGATCACGCTGATCGAAATGCCGGAAAGCAGGAACGCTTCCTCTCTTGCACGTTCGCAGACCGTATCGAATTTGAAGTCCGTTGTCGTGAATATCTTTTTATCAGGCTTGAATGTGACCTTCGAACCTGTTTTGTTTGTTTTGCCGAGTTCTTCCAGAGGATAGATCTTTTTATCACCGTGCTCAAAACGCATGCGGACAAGCTTGCCTTCATGCGCAACTTCGACCGTCAGCCATTCACTCAGTGCATTGACGACAGACGCGCCGACACCGTGCAGACCGCCGGCTGTGCGGTAGCCGCCCTCGGACGTAAACTTGCCGCCCGCATGGAGCACAGTAAAGATGACCTGGAGCGTATTGACACCGCTGGCGTGCTTGCCGATCGGCATGCCTCGTCCTTCGTCTTCGACAGTGCATGATCCGTCAGCTTCCAGCGTGATCGTTATTTTCTTGCCGTATCCGTTCAATGCCTCATCCACGGCATTATCAACAATTTCCCAAATCAGATGATGAAGTCCGTGCGAATCGGTCGAGCCGATATACATACCCGGACGTTTTCTGACCGCATCCAGTCCTTTCAGGATCTGAATACTGGAGTCATCATAATTCATCGTTTTAGCTGCCATAGTATCTCCGTTTCATTAACTGTAATATTATATCAAAAATACAGGTCTGTATTTTACGCTATTTTCAATGTGCATACAAACTGTGCTAGAATAACTTGCGGAGGAAAATTATGAACACATTACTGGTTATGATCCTCAGCTACCTGTTCGGATCGATCCCCTGGGCGCTTGTCATCGGAAAGCTCTTCTACCATAAGGACATCCGGCTGGAAGGAAGCGGAAACCTCGGCGCCACCAACGCCGGCAGAGTGCTGGGCAAAAAGGCTGCGGTCAGCGTGACCGTGCTGGACGCTCTCAAAGCATTCATAAGCATGCTGCTGGCAGGCAGACTCGCTCCGCAGGCAGTTCTGTATGCAGGTCTTGCCTGCTGTGTAGGCCATTGTTTCCCTGTCTTCGCACAGTTCCGCGGCGGCAAAGCTGTCGCAACATCCTTCGGATTTTTCCTGGGTATCACGGTACTGATCACGCATCAATGGTTCTGGAACTTCCTGCTTCCGATCATTGTATTCTTTGCTGTGCTTTATCTGACAAAGATGGTCTCAGCATCCAGCATCAGCGCACTGTTCGCAGAAGCACTCGTCAGTGTATTCGTCAACCGCAGCATGCAGCTGTCGGTATGCCTGTTCATTCTCTGGGCATTTGTGACTTACCGTCATAAAGCCAACATTCAGAGGATCATGAACGGTACCGAAAGCAGGATCAAATGGATGGGATAACATGTCAAGAATCGAAATATTTACTCTTGGGATCGAACCGTTAGGTGAAAGTCCCCGCAAAGTCTACGTCTATCTGCCCAACGGCTATGATGAAAGCAGAAAAACATATCCGGTGCTCTATATGTTCGACGGACACAATCTGTTCGACGATGCCACAGCCACCTATGGCAAATCATGGGGCATCAGGGAATATCTCGACAAGCATGACATCCCCCTTGTTGTGATCGGACAGGACTGCAACCATACCGGACATAACCGTCTTGGTGAATACTGCCCTTTCCCGGTACACAACAGCGATTGGTTTCCGCCGATCAAAACCAGCGGCGAAGTGACCGCAGACTGGTTTGTCAATGTTCTGAAACCTGCCTGTGAACAGCGCTACCGCATCAAGAGCGACCGGAAACATGTCGGCATCGGCGGTTCAAGCATGGGCGGACTGATGTCCCTCTACATGATCGCCAGATACAACGATATTTTCTCCAGGGCTGCCTGCGTATCCAGTTCCATGGATCTCTGTATGCCGCAGCTGCTTGATCTGATCAGCAGTGCTGATCTCAGCAAGAACACACGGATCTATCTGGACTTCGGTTCCAATGAAGTCAAGCGCAAGAGCTCATTTGTGCGCTGCGTGGACAACCTGCTGCAGCTCAACCATGCCTACAGCATGAAAGGATGCAGCACATATCCGCATATCGTACCGGATGGAATGCACTGTGAAGCTTCATGGGAGACCATCGTACCGGTATTCATGGAATACCTGTTTCCCGAACTGTATTGATAACATACCGCATAACGAATGATCCCCGGGATCTCATATGAGTTCCCGGGGATTCGTATATGCGATATGTTTTTTCTTATGAACCCTTTTGAGCCGATCTCAGATCAGAGCCGGATCATCATGTTTGCGTGCATTGTTGTACAGGACATCGATCATCGGCAGAAGAAGTCTGATCTCTTCCTCACTCAGTCCTTCGGTGATCGTAATGCTCCAGTCATAGATGATACTGCGGATCGTGGGAATCAGTTCATTGCCCTGTTCTGTCAGGAACAGATGATACTTTCTGCGGTCCTCCGTATCCCTGCGGCGCTCAATATAGCCTTTTTCTTCCAGCAGGATCGAGCTTCTCGCGATCCTGGTTTTGTCGATATCGATCTTTTCCGAGATCTCTTCCTGGGAGATGCCCGGGTCATGCAGGATCGTCAGCAGCATCAGAAACTGATGCCCTTTGAGATCAGTACTGCTGAGTCTCTTATTTAGAAATCTTCTTCTCAAACGCGCAAGTGAATCGATCCTGTTGCTAAGCATGCGCAGCTGATCCTGTTCCAGCATATCGGTACCTCCAGAATAATCGTGT
>DMBB01000397.1 GCA_003446295.1 Erysipelotrichaceae bacterium | reverse complement strand
CGCTTCAGTGTTCCTTTGCCCAGGTCATCCATGTCAACATACACAAATCCGTAGCGCTTCTTCATCTCTCCGGTTCCGGCAGATACCAGATCGATCCAGCCCCATGGCATGTATCCGAGCAGGTCTACGCCGTCAACATCTACGGCGATCTTCATCTGCTCGATATGCTGTTTCAGGTAGTCGATCCTGTAGTCATCATTGATCGAGCCGTCCGCTTCCACGGTATCTGCTGCACCCAATCCGTTTTCAACGATCATGACCGGCTTATGATATGTGTAATACAGTCTGTTCAGTACATTTCTCAGGCCGACTGCGTCGATCTGCCAGCCCCAGTCGCTGGCCTGCAGATATTTGTTCTTTCCGTGATTGACCAGGTTGCCGCCTGTCAGTTCAAGATCATTTCTTGAAACAACACCGGTATGGTAATAGCTGAAGCTGATGAAGTCCACGGTTCCTTCTTTCAGGATCTCAGCATCACCGGGTTCCTGTTTGATGACGACGCCATTGCGCTCGAATTCCTTCAGTTTGTATTCCGGATAATAGCCGAGGCACTGCATGTCCGCAAAGAATGTGTGCTTTCTGTTTTCCAGTTCGGCCTTCATGACGGAATCCGGATGACAGTCATCCGGGTAAACCAGAGGATAATTCATCATCATGCCGATCTGATTCTCAGGATCGATCTTGTGCCCTTCAATGACTGCCAGAGCACTTGCAACAAATACATGATGCAGTGCCTGGAAGCGTGTCTGGTCATCCAGTTTGTGTGTGCCGAGATTCTTGGCTCCGTTCAGGAAGTTGATCTCATTGAATGTCAGCCAGTATTTCACCAGTCCCTTATACCTTGTAAATACCGTTCTGCAGTAGGTCAGGAACCAGCCGACCACTCTGCGGTCGCTCCAGCCGTCCATCTCTTCGAACAGATACAGCGGTACATCAAAGTGGCACAATGTAACGACAGGTTCAATATTGTATTTCCTGCATTCGCGGAATACTTTTTCATAGAATTCCAGGCCTTCTTCATTGATCTCATCCGTTCCTTTCGGACAGATCCTTGTCCAGCTGATGCTCATGCGGAAGGACGTAAAGCCCATTTCTGCCATCAGGGCAATATCTTCTTCATAGTGATGATAGAAATCAACAGCCTTGTGGCTCGGGTAATATGTATCAGGGTCAATATATCCCCTGCATCCTGCTTCAAGTTCTGTTCCCCTTGCCGGAACAAAAACGATTTTGCCATCGGGATTTTTGACAGATATCCTTCTGGGTACCGTATGGCTTCCGTTGGTGATGATGTCGCTTGTTGCCAAGCCCCTGCCTCCTTCAAAGCATCCGCCTTCGTACTGGTTGGCTGCTGTAGCGCCTCCCCATAAAAAGTCTTTTCTGAATCCCATATTCTCTCCTTATTTCTTTGCTGTTCGGATTATTTTTTTCTTCGAATGATCCTGATGATCAGAATGACCAGCAGGATGAACAGGACCAGCGGTATGAGGATCCCTCCTGCCAGAAGCAGAAGGATATATGTTCCATAATTGTTGTTTCGTTTCGGGCTGGTGACTGTGCACAGTTCAAAGTTCAGTTCCTGATCGGGAAGATGATCAAATGACGCTGTATAGACTCCGCCATCCCTTGTGAAGCTGCCGGGGCCGGACTTTATCAGATAATACGGTGTTTCGAGCCGGACATCCAGAGAAGCAAACTCTTTCCATGTGGATGCCGGCGACAGCAGATATGTGTATGTATATACAGGCGGTTCAAATCCGGTATCGATCCGCGGAAACATCGGAGCAGTCACGGTATTGATCAGACGTTCTCCCGGTTCCAGATCGATCTCATATACATACCAGCGCATCAGATTGTGCTGCAATGAGCGATAAGGTTCACTCAGTATGAATGAAGAACCGCTGCTTTGCTTCAGCATTGTCACATAAGCGTTGTACCAGTCGCTGACGGATATTCCGAATGCGTCATCATAATCCCTGAGAACATAATCCAGGAATGTGTATTCTCTTCGGGACTGCAGCGTCATTGCGGTCTCAGTTTCTGTCTGATCATCTGTCTGTGATGAAAACGACCACTCGGGTTCCCCGGTATCTTCTCCAAAAACATACAGTACGACCTGTTTCTGGTTTTCTGCACGGAACCGGAGTTCATAGGTTCCCTTTTCCCGGTCATAGTGTACGGTTTCCTCGGGTTCGGCAATGATCCTGGTATGTTCGCTTCTATGAAATACAGCTGACACCTCATTGGAAGGATCCGTGTTTCCCGTCTCCATCACCCATGTATATTCTGCAGCCGGCAGTTCAGGCCGGAAGAATCCGTCTTCCGTATATCCGTCCTGCAGCAGCGGAACATCATTTTCCAGACTGAATTTTGTCCAGTCCTCTTTATATGTCGCTCTGATATCGCTGCTGATGGTTTCTCCGTTGATCTGCACACGGTAATGATCACTGCTGTAGTTCAGCCGTGCGTCTTCGGGAATATAGCGCGGATATGTTCCGAACGGGAATGCCAGCACAGCATGGATATTCAGTTCTGTCGGATTATAGACCGTATATTCTGCTGTCACATCTGCGCTGTATGTTTCAAAAAAAGACGTGCTGCTGTAATAATCCGACGGCAGATCATCAATATGAAAAACCAGATCCTCATGTTCTACGACAAGAGGACAGTCTTCAGTCAGTACAACGACACCTGTCCCGTCACTTCCATCAACATATGTAATGGCAGAATTCGCATGTACAGTGACTGCAGTAAATGCTGTCAGAACAACAGCTGAAATGAT
>DMBB01000155.1 GCA_003446295.1 Erysipelotrichaceae bacterium | reverse complement strand
GCTGCATCGTTGCCTGCAAGAATGACTTTGCTCATACAGCGATCGCTGCACAGCTTGAAAGCAAGACATGCAGAAGGGACTACCTGGCTGTCGTCATGGGCAACATCGTGCATGATGACGGACTGATCGACGCACCGATCGGACGTGATCCCGCAGACCGGCAGAAAATGAAAGTGACAGATAAAGCATCTCGTGAAGCCCGCACCCATTTCCATGTACTGAAGCGCTTCAAGAACAGCACCTATGTGGAATGCAGGCTGGATACAGGAAGGACCCATCAGATCCGTGTTCATATGAAGTACATCAACCACCCTGTCATGGGTGATCTGAAATACGGCAAACCATGCCGGTATATGGACACACAGGGACAGGTACTGCATGCCCACAGGCTGACATTCGTACATCCCAGGACGAACGAAACGATGGTGTTTGAAGCACCGCTGCCGGAATACTTTGAGAACCTGCTGAAGATACTGGAAGAGGAAGCATCATGAATTTCCTGAAGCAGATCCCGCGTACGACACTGACGATCATCGTCATATGCAGTGCAGTATGCCTGGTGATCAATCTGTTTCCCTTCAACGGCAATCTCACTGAAAAAGCGATCCTGTTCGGAGCCTACTATAAAGCCATGATCATTGCCGGAGAATACTGGCGTATTCTGACATGCGGACTGATCCATGTCAGCTTCTGGCATCTGATGATGAATATGTACAGTCTTCTGAATATCGGCGTCGTCCTTGAACGCATCCTTGGCTGGAAGAACTATCTGATGACACTGATCATCTCAACTCTGACCGGCAGTCTGTTCCTGTTCATCCTGTCCGGAAACACCGTTGCGGTAGGACTTTCCGGCGGACTGTATGGACTGATGGGATGTGAGATCTACATCCTGTACCGGAAAGGCGCACTCAGAAACCAGGCTGTCCAGCGGGCAGTGCTGCAGACGATCCTCATGAACCTGATGATCAATTTCATGCCGATCGTTGCCTGGCAGGCACATCTGGGTGGAGCGATCGGCGGACTGCTGTGCGCATCGATCATTACTGCCGAGAACCGGACACAGAAGATCACCGGATGCACTGCGCTGCCGATACTGTGCGTGATCCTGGCTGCGATGTGCATGCAGAAAACTACGATCAGAAACTCGGAGATCTATGCCGGAACAGATGCAAAAGTCCTGGAATTCGAATATCAGCACGGCATGCCGAAACACGCGCTGAATATTGCCAGGAATCTAGATGAATTATATGATATTGATTATCTGGAAGCGTATCTGACGCAGGAGAACTGATTATGACGAAAAGACTTGATACACTCAGCTGGGATGAGTACTTCATGGGACTTGCTCATCTTTCCGCACTTCGTTCCAAGGATCCCAATACACAGGTAGGAGCAGCGATCATCGATGAAAACAACCGGGTCGTATCTGTCGGTTATAACGGTCTGCCGCGCGGCTGCAGCGACGATGAATTCCCCTGGAGCAGAGAGGGCGGTTTCCTTGTAACCAAATATGCATATGTCGTTCATGCCGAACTCAACGCGATCCTGAACAGCCCGCGTCCTGTCCGCGGATGCACACTTTACGTATCACTGTTTCCGTGCAATGAGTGCGCCAAGGCGATCATTCAGGCAGGCATCAAAAAGATCGTATACGAAAGTGATAAATATGACGGAACTGACGCAAACGTCGTATCCAAGCGCATGCTGAGAGCGGCAGGCGTAGAACTCGTACAGGTGGAAAATACGATCAGAGTCAGTGTTGAACGCATTCCCAACAGCAAATAAACAAGAATACCGGCAGACCTGCCGGTATCATAGTTTTTCCGTATTTTTGAAGTGAAGCTTGGCAACATCGCCGAGCTTTTCCATTCCATAGCGTTTCACGAATGTCCTGGCACATTGATCTACGGCAGAGGATGCACCTTTGACAAATTCCATGCCGTATTCCTGCTCCATAGCTTCCATGCTTTTCAGGAAAGCATATCGTGCGATCATGCTGGAAGCAGCTACACTGAGATACTTGTTTTCAGCCTTTGTTTCAAAGCGGATCTGTCCGATCACTGTTTTCTGGCCCTGCAGATACCGGTAATAAGATGATTCCGGCGTGAACTGATCAATAATGCGCAGAACAGGGAGTTCTGTTTTGGCAGCCAGATTGACATAGGCCTGGTTATGAAGCTTTGCCTTGATCGCATTCAGGTTTGTTGTTTTGTGAACTTCATTGTATTTACGGTTGTTGACGATCAGCAGACTGTGCGGCAGTCTGGCCATGAGCGCCGGGGCATGCTGAAGGATATCCGCATCCGTGATCTGCTTGGAGTCCTTCACGCCAAGCTCTTCCAGCAGCGCGACATCGCTCTGCCTGACGATGGATGCACAGACACATACCGGTCCGAAATAATCACCTGTACCGACTTCATCGGAACCTGCCTGCGGATACAGACTCTCATCCGGCTTCATGAAAGCGGAAGCGTATACTTCCGCGTCCTTGCCCTGGAACACGCACTTGCCGGATTCGTAGCAGGTGATCACACAGTTCTCAAGACGCAGCTGAAATCTTGCGTATGCAGGAGGGTTTACAGAGCAGTCTCTGAAAGAACCAAACAGCCGGTCCTGCTGGCCGGGAGTTAATTTTAAAGTAATTGTTTGATTTGCCATAGCACAATTCTAACATACGATTTGCGTAAATAATTTGATTTGAGTATGATATTGCAATAGACGGAGGTAGCTATGATTTCAATTCCTGTTGACTGGATTACTTATATAAATATCGGACTGGTGGTCTTTTATATTGCCATGATGGTTATCGGTGCCTCCAAGGGTTTCCTCAGACAGGTCGTATCCCTGATCGGTGTATGCCTCTCATTGTTTGCTGCATGGCGCTACTATGATGTAGCTGCGGCTTACCTCAGACTGTGGCCTAAGGAATGGACACCGCTTCAGAACACACTCCTGAAAGAAAGTGTCTATGAATTTGCCAATCAGGCAATGTGGTTTGTGATCATCTTCGCAGTATGCAGGATCATTCTTCTGATCCTCGAAAGCCTTCTGAAAGAGATCGAAAGCACGCCTGTGATCCGGGAAGTATCAGGTCTTCTTGGCGGAGCGATCGGCATCATCAGTGCGACAGTCTGGGTCATGGTCCTGTTTACAGTCCTACATACACCGTTCTTCTCCAACGGTGTGAATATCTCAAACAAAACATGGATCAGCCTGATCCATAACACAGTCGTTTCGACTGCAGACAATGCAGGAATCACACTGGATACATCGGATATGATCGATAAGATCTATTCAGAAGCGAAGTCACTGGATGACGCTGACCGTGAAGCTGTAGCAGAGTGGCTCGAAGCACAGGGCTTTGATAAACTCGGAGAGGAACAGCAATGAGCATTGAAAGCAGTCTTGAGCTGGATGTAATTCTGCAGGAAATGGAGAATTCCTGCTCTTTTTCTCTTGGCAGGGAACTGATGCGCCGGACTGTGCCGAGCTTTGATCCGCTTGTCATCAGAAGAGATCATGCACTGATCAAAGAAGCACTGGAAGCGACTGTCCGCTTCGGAGAAATGCCGTTCGGAGGCATTACCGACCAGACAATGATGCTGGAAGGAGCACGCAGACAAAGAACGCTGACGGCAGCGGAATTAAATAATGAAGTACGTCTGATCCAGGGTATCCGTGCCATCAAGAGCTATGAAAAGAATCTGGAAACAGAACACCCGTATATCCATGATCTGGTGTCAACGATGGTCGTCCATGACCATTGCGAAGCAAAACTCACACAGTGCATCAGTCCGTACGGAGAAGTGCTGGACGATGCTTCTTCAGAACTCAGAACAATCCGCAGAAATCTGAGAAACGCAGATGCGGTCATCGCTTCCGCAGTCAACCATTTCCTTTCCACACATGCGTCCAGTGTTGTCGACGGCATCGTTACATACCGCGGCGGAAGAGCCATGGTGCTCGTCAGAGCAGCCGAAAAGAACAATTTCGGAGGCATGGTCTACGGAGACTCTGCCAGCGGACAGGCATCTTATGTGGAGCCTGCGTCACTGCTGAACGCGAATAACCGCAAGCAGGAACTCCTTGCCAGAGAAGCGGAAGAAGTTCAGAAGATCCTGGAAGAATGTTCCAATGAAGTATCTTTGGTCGCGGAAGAAGAACTGGCAAACCTGGAAACATGCGCACTGCTCGACTGTCTTTACGCCAAAGCCCTCTGGGGCAAACAGCATGATGGAGTCGTGGCAGAACTGACAGAAGAACGCCGGCTGATCATTGAGAAAGGAAGACATCCTTTGATCGAACGTTCGAAAGTCGTTGCTAATACATATCACCTTGAAGACCCGAAGCATCTGCTTCTGATCACCGGCCCCAATACCGGCGGCAAAACCGTTTCCATGAAGATCATCGGTCTGTTTGTACTGATGACGTACTGCGGCATGCCGGTAACAGCCGAGCAGGCTGTGATCCCGTATTTTGATCATGTCTTTGTCGATATCGGTGATGACCAGTCTGTTGTCAGCTCACTCTCAAGTTTTTCCGCACAGATCGTCAAGATCGCCGAGGTGATGCGGGAAGCCACAGACAGAAGCCTTGCACTGATGGACGAGATCGGTTCCGGTACAGATCCCAGAGAAGGCGAAGCACTTGCGATCTCCGTATTGAACGAACTGCGGAAACG
>DMBB01000161.1 GCA_003446295.1 Erysipelotrichaceae bacterium | reverse complement strand
CGATCTGCTGATAGCCGTCCGCTTCCCTCTCGTCCAGTTCCTTCTGTCCGTCCTTCAGTTTCTGAATGCCGTCCTCCAGTTCCTTCCAGCCATCGGCGATCTCTTTTTCAGCATCTGCGATCTCCTGCTCGGCATCAGCGATCTTCTCTTCGAATTCCTTTTTGCCGTCGTAGTATTCCTGCCACCCGTCATTCAGCTCTTTATAAGCTTCTTCCAGGACCTCATCATGTCTGTGCATGACCTGCGTGGTCCCGAAATCCTCGATATCTTTTTTGAGACGGCTGCAGTATTTTTCATATGCGTCATAGAATGACTCATACGAAACGCCTTCTTTGGTCAGTACATTGACTTCCACATCGTAATCAATGACAAATGCTTCCTCAGGAATATAAAAGTATGTCTGGATATACTGATTTGCCAGTGTGCTGTTTTCCTTGGTCATGTTCAGATACAGCGGCGTATTGATCGTTCCGACGACTGTGACCGTATCTGTGTCCAGCCAGTCATCCAGATCATCATCGGGTCTGGAAAGGCGCAGGACCGTTCCTACCGGATACCCCGGCTCCATATCCGTGCCTGCCTCAGACAGCACTTCGTTTTTTGTTTTCGGAAGCCTTCCTTCCACCAGTTCAAACAGGTTGATCTGACTATCAGGATCGTAGGAATGGATCCTTGAAACGATGCTTGTGGAACCGGCAGCCGCATTGACGTCCACGAATTTCGAGCCTTCCGCATAGGCCACTTCATCCAGCTGGGAGATTGCCTGAATATCCTCATCATCAAATCCGTAATCCGAATAGATCGTAATATCCTTCAGGCGCAGTCTGTCGGAATATGTATCGACATTGTCTGCCATGATCGTAGAAGATGAAGAAACGCCCACGAAAAAAGCCACTCCGATCGTTACGATCGCAGTCAGTGAAAAGAAGCGGCCTTTCGTCGCTCTGATCAGTCTCAGAATGTCTTTTTTCAGTGTACGGGGCATCTTTTACCACTCAATCGTTTCAATGTCCTGAGGATGTTCATTGACCTCTGCCGATATGATTTTACCGCTCTTCACACGGAAAACACGGTCACCCATCGGGCACAGGGCGAGGTTATGCGTAATGATGATCACCGTCATGCCGTGCGTGCGGCATGTATCCTGCAGCAGCTTCAGGATCTGCTTGCCGGTCACATAATCCAGCGCGCCGGTCGGTTCATCGCAGAGAAGAAGCTTCGGGTTTTTGGCAAGTGCCCTGGCGATCGCAACACGCTGCTGTTCACCGCCCGAAAGCTGTGAAGGAAAGTTATTCATACGATCGCCGAGTCCGACCTGTTCCAGTACTTTGGCCGGGTCCAGCGGATCCTTGCAGATCTCTACGGCGAGTTCGACATTTTCCAGGGCAGTCAGATTCTGCACGAGGTTGTAGAACTGGAAAACAAAACCGATGTCATATCTGCGGTAGTCCGTCAGCTCGGCTTCGTTCATACGGTCGACCCTTGAGCCGTCCACTGTGATCTCGCCGTCCGTGCATGTATCCATGCCGCCCAGAATATTCAGGATCGTGCTTTTGCCGGCACCGGAGGCACCTGCGATCACGATGAACTGTCCTTTTTCAATATCAAAGTCTACCCCGTCAAGCGCGCGGATATCCACTTCTCCGACATGGTAAACTTTTGTCACATTCCGAAATTCGATATAGCTCATATTAGTCCTCATCAACTATATTATTCTATCAATCATCGGGCGTGTTTTGTATCGGTCTCTGCAAAATATTAATCTTCAGCCGTTTTGTCACTGCTGCAGCACTGACAGAAGTGATCATGCGGAACCGAAAAGAGACCATGCGGTCCCTTTCAGTTTCAGATATTTTTATAGATCTTTCCGTCTTTCATGACGAATCTCACATGATTCATCGTTTCGAAGTCCTCGAGAGGATCTTCTGCAAACGCTGTGATGTCCGCATAGTTGCCGGGCATCACAATCCAATCCGTCATTGCAGAGATGAGGGTTTCCGGATACGGGACACTACATTTCCTGTCTGTTTCATCCATTGTTCCAGCTCTTCCTGGAGCGCCCTTTTGGCAGCTGCCTTTGCCATGATATTTTCTGCATCTTCCGGCCGGATAACGATCACGCCGTTCTGATCCGCACAGATGATATCTCCCGGACTGACCGCCGCCCCGGCACATTCCACAGGAATATTGATCTGTCCTTCCTGTTTCTGGAGGGAGGAGCGCGCACATAATCCCAGCGCAAACACTGGCAGTCCTGTTGCTTCGCATCCTTCTTTATCACGGTAAAGTCCATCGATGATCACGCCTTCCGCGCCAAGCATCTTTGCGCATACAGAACGATGATCACCCCAGTATGCGCTTTTCTGCCAGCCTTTGCCGGCAATGACCAGTATATCTCCCTCTTTGAGTTCCATGATCGCATCCGAGACCTTTCCGGCGATCCCTTCCGGTATATCCAGCGTCACTGCCCTGCCGCAGATATGCGGTGTTCCGAATGCCGGCTTGATCCGGTAATCCATGACATTGGGGTCTGCGCATCCGTCGCACAGTTCCGGAACGGTAAATTTTCTTAATTTCTCGATCAGTTCCTTCATCAGTTCAGCCTCCGCTTCAATGTTTGATCTTTCCGCAGCTTTATTATCATATACAATTCTGATTCCTGCATGTCCGATCATCAGACATTCTTTTCTGTTCACGGATCAGCCGATGATATCAGTCATCCGGGAAAAGAAAAACCGGAATGGATCATCATTCCGGTGTTCTCACAATTGATTACTTTCTCAGGCCGAGTTTCTGAACGAGTTCGCGGTAGCGGTTGAAGTTTGTTCTGGACAGATAGGAAAGCAGCTGCTTTCTCTGACCGACCATCTTCATCAGACCTCTTGCAGAAGAATAGTCCTTCTTGTTGCTCTTCAGGTGTTCAGTCAGGCGGTTGATCTTTTCTGTCAGCAGAGCAACCTGTACTTCTACAGAACCTGTGTCGCCTTCCTTCAGGCCGAATTCTTTGACAATACGTTCAATTGTTTCCTTTTCAAGCATAATTTTATCCTCCTGTTATGCAATGTCGTTTCAATCCGAGACCGGCGTCAGAGGACTCGCGCGTCCCAGAATGAAAGCTATGAAATAATATCACACACCAGCGCCGAATACAATCAGAAAATTATTCGTTTTTATCAGCAGGAAATCTTTGATTCTGTTATACTAATGAACATTGAGGGGTAAATGGATATGGCTAGGACTGCCTTTGATTCAAATCAATATCTGAAGCTTCAAAGAGACAAGATTCTGGAACGCATCAGCATCTTTGATGACAAGCTCTATCTGGAGTTCGGCGGGAAAATGTTTGAAGACTTTCACGCTGCACGTGTTCTTCCCGGATATGAACCGAACAACAAGATCAGGCTGCTGACAGAACTGAAGGATCATGTTGAACTGATCCTGTGCATCAACGCAAACAGTATTGAGCGTTCCAAAAGCAGAGGCGATCTCGGCATCAGCTATGATCAGGAACTGCTTCGTTCCATCGATGCCTTTGTCGCGCTGGGTCTGTATGTCGGAAGTGTCGTCATCACGCAGTATGAGCACCAGCCTAAGGCTGACCAGTTCATGCATCAGCTGAAAAACGACGGCATCAAATGCTACAAACACTATCCGATCCCCGGCTATCCGACCGATGTTGACTTCATCGTCTCGCAGGAAGGCCTGGGAAAGAATGATTATATTGAAACATCAAGAAATCTGATCGTTGTAACTGCACCGGGACCCGGTTCCGGCAAAATGGCAACATGCATCTCTCAGCTCTATCACGATCAGCTGCACGGCATCAAATCCGGTTATGCGAAATTTGAAACGTTCCCCGTATGGAACCTGCCGCTGCACCATCCGGTCAA
>DMBB01000315.1 GCA_003446295.1 Erysipelotrichaceae bacterium | reverse complement strand
CTTCATTCCATGCGCCTTCGATCTGGAATGCAGAAGATGATGCGCCCCATAAAAAATGATCCGGAAATTCCATAACTTTATATTCTCCTTGACACCATTGTATACGAAAACCTCACTGCACACAGAAAGGATATACGCAGATCAACATACTGTGCTGCGCATGCACAGCACATAAAAATGCCGGCGCATCTCATTTATGAACGTCCGGCATTATCGTACGATTCAATAACTCTGCTGAAACGTACAGCAGAATGTCCGATCAGTTTCTGGTCAGGCCTTCGAATGTATAAGCAGCCTCGAGTCCGATCTCAGCCATGTCAACTGTGATATCCGCATACATCGGATCTGTGAAGTTGCCCATACCTGTGATGTTGTAGATCTTGGACATATCATATCCCTTTGCCTTCAGGATATTCATGCACTGTGCAACGCGGCCGCCGCTCTGGCACATCAGGAAGATCGTCTTGTCTTTCGGGAAGAATACTTCGAGCAGTTCATCACTTTCTTCATATGTAGCAACAGGATCTGTTGTGTCGCCGCTGTAGAGCTGTGTGATGCCTTCGCCGCCTTCTTTGCTGTAGATCAGCGCAAAGTAAGGGATGCATTCAAAGTTTCTGAAATGCTTCTTCGCATAGTCACCGAAATCACGGAGGTCGATGTAAAGAACATCGTCACGGTTCAGATAGTCAAGAAGGTTTTCATTATTGATCGCAGAGCAGCCGGGCAGGAATGTATCATCCGTGCAGGCAACCGGATCGGATTTCTCGTCAGGCTTGTAAGTCTTTGTTGTGTCACGGGGAGCCGGAAGAGCTGCCTCTGCAGCCTCCGCAGGTGCAGGTTCAACTGCTGCCGGTGTTTCGCAGACCGGGCATTCCGGGCAGGAAGTCTCGGCAGGTGCTGATGAGCATCCGACCAGCAGAAGTGTGGCGAATGCCGCTGTCATAAACTTTTTCATTTTCTTTCCTCCTGTTTATTCAGCTGTAAAATATGCATCCTCCGCATGATATTTGAACAGTGCGTTCAGCATACGGATAATGTTATTTGTAGAAACACTGGAACCGGACAGTGTATCCAGTGTGTAGCCTTCACGGCCTTCACCGGCAGCGTATTCAGCCGCGTCGATGTCTTCAACAAAGCTCAGCGTCTGGATATAGCCGTAATTCTTATCGATGAAGTAAGGGATGTATTCTTCCTTGAACATTTCATACGTTGCGCCTGCAGGTGTCGGGTTGGAGTCACCCCAGAAGCCAGCTGTGTAATGATCCTGGGAGTCCCTGTCGAATGAAAGGAATCTGACTTCGGAATCATTGATGTCCTTGGACTTCGGAAGCGTCAGTTCAACATATGCTGTCATCCAGTAGTTCACATCAGCACTGCGGCATGTGCAGGACAGATATGTAACCTGGTATTTAATGTAGTTTCTTGCTTTATACTTGAAGTTTACAAATGCGTAGAACTGTGTCTCTTCACGCGGACCATTGACATGGTTGATCGGGATGACTGCTACAGCATTTCCCATCGTACCTTCACCAAGGTCAGCAGAAGTGTTGAGCCATTCGTTTACGGAATTCACATCAAACACACATCCGCCTGTATTTTCTTTCGGAGCTGTGCCGCCGAACGCTGTGGGATCAACGCCTGCTTCCAGCAGAGCCGCATTGGCTGCCTTTTTCACTGCTGTGGACGTGATCGTTGCACCGGATACTGAATCAACATCAATCGATTTCTTCTCAGTCATTGCCTGAGTCATCGTTTCGATCGCTTTGTCGCCGAGTCCCTGTGTTTCTTTTTCGCCGACGCCAGTAACTCCCGTCAGGTCGCCATCCTTGAATGTCAGAGTGATCGTTACATCTCCCCCGTTACCTTTGGCGGTTCCCGAAAAATCACCTGTGACTCCGGCGGGTGCTGCCGCCTGATCTCCGCCTGAACCGGCAGAGCATCCTGCTAACAGCACTGCAAGCAGACATGCTGTCATTCTTTTCTTGATCATTTCAAAAACTCACTTTCTATTTATAATCAACATTATATCCGATTCCTGTAGATTGTATACAATCTACATTCCACAATGGCATGCTTTTTGTCAGATTTGTTATAGAATACTAATATGAAACGATTTTTTGTTATTCTTGCTTTTCTGCTGGCTTCATGTACGGGCGGACAGACTCCCTTTTCGGAAGAGACCCCTGTTCCCGAAGAGACTCCTGCCATGCAGCCTGTCTATGCGTTTGCGGAAGCCATTGAGTCCGGAGATGAGATCATCCCTGTTTTTCATACGACTGTAAAGCTTGAAACACTCAGTCAGGAAGATATGGATCTCCTGTATCCCGTATTCAATGAAAAGGTCCAGCATCTCAGCAAGCTCTTCGACCGGTATCATTCATATGAAGAAGAAGGCATTGCCGGCATTTATACGATCAACCATTCCGTGGGTACTCCCGTCCATGTTGAAGCAGAACTGTACGAAGCGCTTCGGGCAGGAAGAGACCTGACGATCCTGACGAACGGGAAATACAATCTGACGGTCGGACGCCTGTATGATGTCTGGGCTGACCTGTTCAGCCCCTTCCCCATCGAACAGGAAGATCCCGATCCCGCTCTGATCAATGAAGCGCTGGGCTGTGTCGTAAAGCCGCAGGATCTTGACAATGTGCTGATCTTCGATGATGAAGAACAGACAGTGACCCTGATGCCGTACGAGTCATGCAGTTCCTCCCCTGTCATTGATGCAGGCGCACTGGCCAAAGGATACGCTTCCGAGAAGATCTATGATGAACTGAAGCAGTACGGCAGGCCGTTCCTGCTGAATGCAGGCTCCAGTTCGATCGCTGCCTACGCGCCGGACGATCAGCCCCGTACCTGGCATGTCGGTGCACGCAACCCTTATGCGAGAGTCTATACGCTTTATGACTTTGCCATCAACAGCACCGGCCTGGTGTCAACCAGCGGTGATGACAGCAGTTATTTCATTCTGAAGGGTGATAACAGTGTGATCAGACATCATATCCTGGATCCGGACACCGGATACCCGAACAATTACATCCGGACCAACACGGTCATGACTGACCGGGGCGGTCTGGCAGCGGATGTTCTGACAACAGCACTCTTCAACTGTTCAACGAATGAAGAGCGTCTGGAACTGATCAGAACCGTTTCAGACTATTTCGATACGGATATCTCCTGGTCCTGGTTTGTTCAGACAGCCGAAGAACAGGGCATCCTGTATACTTCCGAATCATTCAGAACACAGATCATCGAAGCATCTGTGTCAGAAAATATCATTCAAACAGAGGTACTGCCATGAAACATATGATCCTGATGATATGCATGCTCATCCTGACCGGATGCAGTGCGCCTGCCCAACCGCAGCAGTCCGCTGAAACACCCGTCCCGGAACCTTCAGTTGTTCCGATCACAGAACTGCCTGTGAAGCCTGTCCCGGAATCAGCCGTCGCTGCCGATTCGCCGCTCAGCGCTCTGAATATCGATGATTATCTGTTTCTGGAAGGTGTCCGTTATTTTGATCTGCGTTCAGCCGACCAGGTATATTCCGAAGGCGGGATCGCCGGTTTTGTGAACCTGCCCTTCTACGATGTGATCGTATCCTGGCAGAAACAGGAGAATGTCCTGTTTACCATGCAGAAAGATACCGAAAACAAGGAGACATATCTCGGCGGAGTCGGTACATTCTTTCCGAATTATGAAGAAAGCGAAACGATCCTGAACGAGATCTTTCCGCAGGATCAGGACATTGTCTTCATGTCGACAGCCGGGGTCGAAGCAGCTTATATGATCAACCTGCTCATCCAGTACGGCTATGATCCGGCAAGGCTATACAATGCCGGCACATTCACCAACGGGATCGGAGATACTGCTGCTTACAGGGATCTGAAAGACCACAGGCATTATATTGAGCCGATACAGGCTTTCCGTGCGTCATTGTCTTTTGACTGGGGAGATATGCATATATTAGAATAATCACGGGAAGTAAATGCTATGACAAATATCAAGATCCAGGGAACGATCCGTGAACAGGTTTATGAGATTCTGAAAGAACGCATCCTCAGCGGGTATTATCCGGGAGGCACCCACCTTTCAGAACAGCAGATCTGCAGCGAACTGAACATCAGCCGCTCGCCGGTCAGAGAAGCGATCCGTCTGCTTGAAGCAGACGGTCTGGTATCAGGAGAGGCAAACAAGGGCGTTGCGGTCCGCATCTTTACGGAAAAAGATGTCCGGAATATGTACCAGGTGGAAGCGCTCGTACAGAACGGAAGTATCCATTACGGCTTCAAAAATCTGGGTGAACAGGAGAAAGAATGGTTCCGGAATATCCGGGAAGAATTCATTGAAGCCTACAATTCAAAGGATTCCGCCCGCTATCTTCAGGTCTCGACCCGTTTTCATAATCAGATCGCAGAACTCAGTGATAATGAGCTGCTCATTCATTTCTACCGGCGCAACGGCACCCTGTGCCAGCGGTTCCGCAGTATTTCCCTGCAGGATCCCCGGCGTATGGAATGCTCGCACAATGAGCATCTGCAGATGATCGAAGCGATCCTGTCCGGCGACCAGGATGCTCTGTCTACGATCATGTCATACCACATATCCGAGTCATTGCGCGTCACCCTGCTGGCGATCCCCAAAGCCTCTGATATCGAATAACGAAACAGCAGAACGATGATCTTCTTCATCGTTTTTTTCTGTATGACTGATTCTGTAAATGTCCGTGCATTGGCTTTGCGGATATGCCGGAAACCGCAGGCAATGCTATAATTCTGAGTAAATACAGGAGAACGTCATGGACTTTAAAGAACTGAAATATATGATCGCGGTGGCGGAATGCGGAAGCGTGACTGCCGCAGCCAAAAAACTGTATATCTCACAGCCATCCCTGAGCTATGTCATATCCAAGGTGGAAGAAGATCTCGGCGTCAGGCTGTTTGACCGTTCCCATTCACCTGTCACACTGACATATGCCGGGAAGCGGTATATCGAATCAGCCAGACAGATCCTTGAGATCAATGACAACCTCCGGAAAGAATTCGAAGATATTCTCAATGAGGAAGCCGGTGAGATCGATCTGGGCATCCCGACCGAACGTGCAGGATACATGCTGCCGAGGGTACTGGAAAAGTTCCGCCGTTCCTTCCCCAAGGTCAATCTCAGGCTGAAAGAGACACGTTCCGTTCAGATCATACGTGACCTGGAGAGCGGCAATATCGATATCGCCATCCTGCCGGGCGATCCGGGAGACCTGCCTGAACACTTTGACACGGAGCTGATCTGCCGTGAACACCTGTATCTGGTTGCCGGACGAGATCTGATCACAAAAGACATGATCCTGGAAAAAGGCAATGAACATCAGCTGCCAAAGGTCGATCTGCGCAGAATGCGGAATGTCCCCTTCATCCTGATGACGGACGGACAGTATATCCGCAGATATGCGGAACGCATCCTGCAGGAAGCAGGGATCAGTCCCGAGGACACAACGATCGTCACTTCCGGCATCACTGCCGTACAGCTGGCAAAAGAAGGACTCGGGGCAACGATCATCTCCGAGCGTGCCGTCATTCCTCTGGGCGGTACAGGCGAGATCCCCTGCTACAGATACACCGGCTCTGAGGACATGTGGGATGTGCGTGCTGTCTACCGCAAAGGCGCATATCTCAGCCGTTCCGCACGCTTTCTGATCGATTTATTAAAGGAAGAATTTGACAAAAATCACTGATCTCAGACAGGCTGCTGCCTGTCTTTTTTTGATCCTGCAGGTCATAGAAAAATTTTATGCATAACATAAAATACATGTATTTGTATCTATGAATGAAAGGGATTACATTATAGTTGTCAAAAGGAGATCAGGAGGAGAATATGATCAAGTTATACGATGAAGGAATTTATCTGGTAAAAGGCAATGAGATCGTTCCGGAAAGTGAAGCCGGCAAGGTCGAACAGCTCTGCGGAATCAAAGCAGACAAAGAAGAAGCCAGAAAAGGCACCATCGCCTACAGCATTCTGAAAGCACACAATCAGAATGAAACAATGGATCACCTGAGCATCAAATTCGATGAACTGACATCACACGATATCACATATGTCGGTATCATCCAGACAGCGAGAGCTTCCGGAATGGACACATTCCCGATCCCGTACACACTGACATGCTGCCATAATTCACTCAATGCAGTCGGCGGTACGATCAATGAAGACGACCATATGTTCGGTCTGACAGCTGCCAAGAAATACGGCGGAATCTTCGTTCCTCCGCATGTAGCAGTCATCCACCAGTACATGAGAGAAATGTCCGCAGGCTGCGGCAAGATGATCCTCGGTTCCGACTCACACACAAGATACGGTGCCCTGGGTACAATGGCTGTCGGTGAAGGCGGCGGCGAACTTGACAAGCAGATCCTGGGAGATACATGGGACAACGCTTATCCCGGCGTCATTGCCATCTATATGACAGGCAAACCTGCACCGTGGATCGGCCCGCACGACATTGCGATCGCAATTTGCGGTGCCGTATACAAGGACGGCTATGTCAAGAACAAGGTCAT
>DMBB01000410.1 GCA_003446295.1 Erysipelotrichaceae bacterium | reverse complement strand
TTCTATCATCATTACAAGGAAGACATCGCTCTGCTTGCGGAAATGGGCTTCAAGAGCTTCCGTACATCGATTGCCTGGACCAGGATCTTCCCCAGAGGCGATGAGGATGAACCGAACGAGGAAGGACTGAAGTTCTATGATGACCTGTTTGACGAACTGAGAAAATACAATATCGAACCGCTCGTCACGCTGTGCCATTTTGAACTGCCCTGGGCACTGGTCAAAGAGTATGACGGCTTCCTGAACAGAAAGACGATCGACTTCTTTGTCAAGTATGCAACAGTCTGCTTCGAGCGCTACAAGGACAAGGTCACTTACTGGATGACATTCAATGAGATCAACAACCAGGCTGATCCGATCCAGCATCATATCCTGCAGGAAGGCGGCATCCTGCTCAACGGCAGAGAGAATGCGGAAGAGATCATGTATCAGTCTTCTCACTATGAACTGGTTGCCAGCGCACTGGCAGTCAAGAAAGGTCTGGAGATCAATCCGGACTTCAAGATCGGCTGTATGATCGGATACAACCCTGTATATCCCGCAACATGCAGACCGGAAGATGTTCTGATGGCACAGGCTGCCATGAACCAGAAGTACTGGTGGGCATATGTACATGTCAGAGGTGAATATCCGCACTGGCTGCTGAACAAGTTTGAGCGCCATGGATATCAGATCGACATTACGGAAGAAGACAAGAAGATCCTGAAGGAAGGCGTCGTCAACTACCTGACATTCTCCTATTACATGTCCTTCGCAATCAAAGCGGATACGGAGAATAACCCGCACTATGACTATGACAGGAAATACTTCGTCAAGAATGAGTATCTGAAGGCTTCTGACTGGGGCTGGCAGATCGACCCTATCGGTCTGAGATGGGGACTGAACTGGTTCTATGACAGATTCGGACTGCCGATGATGATCGTAGAAAACGGCTTCGGCGCTTATGACAAGGTCGAAGCAGACGGAACGATCAACGATGACTACAGGATCGCATACCTCAGAGAACACATCAGAGCAATGAAGGCTGCCTGTGAAGAAGACGGCGTGGATCTGCTCGGATACCAGATGTGGTCACCGATCGACATCGTTTCCGCTTCCACAGGAGAGATGGACAAGCGTTATGGCTTCGTCTATGTCAACAAGAACAATGCCGGAGAAGGCGACCTGTCCCGCAGCAGGAAGAAGTCCTTCTGGTGGTACAAGCATGTGATCGAAACAAACGGAGAAGAACTCGACTAATCTAAGTAACCGGTCCTCCTGAAACGGGAAGACCGGTTTTTCTTTGCCAAAGATCCATTAGAACGTCAGTATATAAAGGCAATACAGGGGGCTGCTGATGTCAGTGTGGCAAATACCGTTCAGCTGAAGAGCTGCCTGAGTTCAATATGTTTGATCTCGTCTGTTTCAGTTGCCGTAAATCCTGCTCTTGAGAAGAAGACATATTTGTAACAGTTTAATCCTGTTTCTTTCACCTGCCGGATCTCCTCGTCAATATCTTCCTTTGAGATCTTCTTTTCCCTGAATTTAACTTCATAAAAGGCATATCCCTTTTCATCCAGCGTAACAACGTCAAATTCACCGTTGGTATGAGTCTTCGGATCGTCATAATAATACTTTCCGATCTTCTCGATGATCGGTGTTATGTTTCCAAGTCTGTTCTGCCGGATCAGATACTGTCTGCATATCTCCTCGAATTTATGCGGAACATAGTCTTTTTCAAAATTATCCGCAATATATTTGTCATAAAATACCTCGGGGTCCATGATCTTAAGTTGGGAAGAATACCTGAAAATATATTTGAAGTAAAACAGAGACAGGTTATCGCAGATATAATAACCTGCTTTCTTTTTGTTGCGTTCATCATTGATCGGTGCTTTCTTTTCTACAACTTCCATCCTGATAAGCTTTTCAAGAACATCTACAAGCGTAGGTCCGCTTGAAACATGGGACTGTGACAGTATATCGCTGTATTTGGAGAAACCTCTGGCAAGTGTTTCAAACACTTCATTTGCATTTACGATCTTAGAGATCTCAGCATTCAGGTACATAGATACTTCATTTTCAAGACGGGCTCCGGGTGAAGCGATCAGATCAATGATATTTTCCTTTACACTTTTTCTTTCGTCGATCAGTCTGTTGAAATATGGGATGCCGCCAAAAACGGAATAGATCCTTACCTTATCCTCATCTGACATATCAGGATAAAACAGTGATGACTCATAATAATCCATCTGCTTAAGATCGATCACCAGATCCACTCTTCCAAACAAAGGATTGGAGTGTTCAAGCAAAGATTTCATGATATCAACATAGGAACCTAGTATGATAAGTTTCAGTTTCGTTGTATCACGATATTTATCCACCAGGGATTGAATGATACTATCTAAACCTTTGACGCTCCCCCTCAGATAAGGATATTCATCCAGGACAAAAATAAGATTATCCTCTTTTGAAAGCGTAAAAATATACTCCAGAAGTTCTTCAATGGATGTATATCCAAGTTTCGGCAGGCTAAGTGTTTCGGATACTACATTACATATACTCTGAACATTGCTCGCTTCTGTTACCTGTTTGCATTCATAGTAGATACTTTTTATGCCGGACTCTTTTATAGCCTGTTTAACCAGTTCGCTTTTTCCAACTCTTCGTCTTCCGTATATAAGTGACATACGCATTTCTTCAGAAGTCATTTCGCTTCTCAGCTTTTTAAGCTGTACAGTTCTTCCAATAAATTTCATTTTATTCGGTTCCTTTCGACTCGGTTTATACCGAACTACCTATATTATATTCAGACAGCTTCTACTTTGTAAAGTTTTATTCGGTTGTCACCGAGTCGGTACAAACCGAATAAAATTTTATCGGTGCTATTTTTTTCTCGACTCTGTAAAAAAAGAACCAAATCGTCTTAGCTCCAATTCGTCTGTTTCACTTTCATGTATCAATCATGATCAGCTGTGCAGTTTTTCCGATATACGCATCACTGTATTTTTTCTGTGTTGAATGTATAATAGGGGCTGATGAAGAAAAAGGAGTTTTTCTATGAAGATCACAGATACAATTCATTATGTCGGCGTCAATGATCATAAGCTTGACCTGTTTGAAGGGCAGTATGAAGTTGAAAACGGCATGGCTTACAATTCCTATGTCATCCTTGATGAAAAGATCGCAGTCATGGATTCCGTTGAAGGCGGCTTTGGCGAAGAATGGCTGGGTAATATCAAAGCGGAGATCGGTGACAGAACACCGGATTACCTGATCGTCCAGCATGCGGAACCGGACCATTCCTCCAGCATCAAGGCATTCCTGGAATGCTGGCCGGAGGCTGAGGTTGTCTCCTCTGCCCAGGCGTTCAATATGATCAAGCAGCTGTTTGATGTGAACCCTGTGAACAGAAAGCTTGTCAAAGACGGCGATACGCTGTCGTTAGGTGCACATGAGCTGACATTTGTCGGCGCACCGATGGTGCACTGGCCTGAA
>DMBB01000103.1 GCA_003446295.1 Erysipelotrichaceae bacterium | reverse complement strand
GCTATGTATCCGGCTGCAGGGAGCAAAACTGGAGCGCTTTCTTATATAAGAAGGATACGTTACTGCCATCTAAAGGATCAAAAAGTTGTAATTCAGTTTTCAAGGATCGGGGGAAGGGAGGAGGGATTGGTAAAACCTCCCTTCATCCAATAGCCACCGAAAACCATGAAAATTAGCCTTTCTTTGGAAGATTTTTACGAAAGACCCGAATTCTCTTATAAACAGCATTCTTTGTAAATCTGATAAAACGATATAACAAAGTGTGGCAATCGGGAACTTGTGACATATGTGCGAATATAACAATCTTGGAGGATTACATAATGGAAAAGTACATTTATAACGAGCAAAGCGGTCTTTGGTATGAGTTGCAGGGCGTGGGATTCAGATACCGCTCTGTTTACGCTGCCAGACAATATGGCGCAACAGGATGGGTCAGGAATGAATCCGACGGCTCTGTATCCATGGAGATACAGGGAACGGAAGAACAGATCGATCTTGTCATACAGTCGATCGAAAAAAGCCCGTATATCGAAATACGGACCATGGATGTGAAAAACATATCGGTCATACCGGATGAAAGAGAATTCATCGTAAAGGAAGACTGGTGGTATGGGGTATGAAGGCTGATGGAATGTCAGCTTTTTTTGTAGATGTAATGATATACACCGTATTTGCAGACATTGCCCATCAGCGTCTTGATTGTTTCTTCATCAGCCGTGCACCCCGAATCAAGCCAGTATTTCAAAACCGAAAACATACCGTTGATCATGTATGTATATATGATCTCTGCCTCTTCTTCGGTAACATTGCTGTGTTTCAGCCAATGTGGTCTGACCATATTCCATTCTTCTCTGATACATCTTTCCCTGACATGCCGGAATTCATCATGAAACAATAATGAATACAGATTGCGGTTTTCTTTGAAAAGATCAAACTGCGTGTCCTGCAGCGTATCCGTATGCTTGTCAAAATGATACAGCTCAAAAGTTTTCAGATACCGCTGAACGATCATATCATCCAGCTTTGAAAGAAACGAAGGATAATCTTCATAATGATCGTAGAATGTGCTGCGGTTGATATCCGCCTGTTCGCAGATCTGTCTGACCGTGATCTTGTCGGCAGGCGTTGTCTTCAATAATTCGAAAAATGCTTCCTGAATCAGTTTTTCGGTTCGTTTTGTTCTTCTGTCGCTCATATTTTTTACCTGTTGGACAACACATATTATACATGTGTCGGTTAACCTGCATATCACGGATTATCAACGGTTGAGCACGTAATGTATGGAAAATATACTGAAAACGGAAAAAAGGAGTGCATATGAAGAATAATTACGAAGTATTGTTTACACCATACAAGATCGGCAGTCTCGAGATCAAAAACCGTTTTGTCATGGTACCGATGGAACCGACGACATTTATTGAGTGGTCCCAGCATCCGGTTGGATTCCGTAAAGACAGAAAGCAGCTGTATATCGACCGCGCAAAGGACGGCATCGGCCTGATCATTGCCGGATGTTTCTCTTTCTACTGTTATCAGGGAAGAGAATGCCTGGCAGATCATCCGGAAGCATTTGACGGCGTAAAGGAATTCATGGATGAAGTACATTCCTACGGCAGCAAGGTATTCGTACAGATGACAGCCGGTATGGGCAGAAACCATCCGATCACAAAGCAGATGTACGATAACTGGGATGAACTGAATCCGAAATGGGGTCTGGCCTACAGTATGGCTTCGACAGAATCCCTGCCGAACAGATGGATGCCGGAATATCATACCGAAACGATGACAAAGGAACATATTCATGAGGTCGTTGAAGACTTTGCGAGAACCGCATTATTATGCAAGAACGCAGGCATCGACGGTATCGATGTACATGCGCTGCATGAAGGCTATCTGCTGGATCAGTTCGCGGCAAAGTATACAAATCACAGAACCGACGAATACGGCGGTTCGCTGGAAAACAGACTGCGTTTTGCCTGTGAGATCGTTAAGGCCGTCAAGGAAAAGTGCGGAGAAGATTATCCGGTGATCATCCGTTTCTCAGTTGAATCCAAGACACGTGCTTTCGGCCATGGTATCCTGCCGGAAGATCATACTTCGGTTGAGATCGGCCGTGATGTCGAAGAGGCGAAGAAGGCTGTAAAGATCCTGTCAGAAGCAGGCTATGATGCATTTGATGCCGATAACGGTACTTATGATTCCTGGTATTTCGCACATCCGCCGGTATATATGCCGCTCAACTGCAATCTTCCCGAATCGCTGGCGATCAGCGAATATGCCGACAAACCGATCATCTGCGCCGGCAGAATGCAGCTGGATGAATCGGCAGAAGCGATTGCGAAAGATCAGATCCAGTTCATGGGCATCGGCAGACAGTTCCTTGCCGATGAACAGTATCTGACCAAGATCCGTGAAGACAGACTGGATGATATACGCCCGTGCATTTCCTGTCATCTTGGCTGTATGGGTTACGGCATGTGGAAAGGTTCCGGAGCCGTATTCGGTTCCATGAGCACCTGTGCGCTTAATCCTTACTGCAATCACGAAGCCGAATATGCGGTAAAGAAGAGTGAAGATCCGAAACACTTTGCGGTGATCGGCGGCGGTATTACGGGCATCGTCTTTGCCCTGCAGGCAGACCGCAGAGGACATACAGTTGATCTTTATGAAAAGTCAGATCGTCTTGCCGGTGTGTTCAATGAAGCTGCATGCTTCTCTTTCAAGGAAAAGGACAGAGATCTGATCACATACTATGAAAACCAGCTGAAAAAGTCAGGCGTACGCGTACACCTGAATCATGAAGTCAAAAATCTGAAAGAACTTGACGCGGATGAGATCGTTATTGCGACCGGTGCGGCAGGGGCAAGAATGCTGAAGGTGCCGGGAAGCGAAAACGCTGTAACCGCACTGGATTATCTGAAGACAGATGTTCTGGCAAATGATCGTGCAGTCATCATCGGCGGCGGTCTGACAGGATGTGAGATCGCCTATGAAATGGCAAAGAACGGAAAACATCCGGTCATCGTCGAACTGCAGGATGATATCCTGAAAGTTCCGGGTTCCTGCATGGCCAATACAAGCTTCCTGCGTGATGCGTTCGAACTCTATGACGTACCTGTATATACAAACGCAAAGACGCTTGAGATCGGAAAAGAAAGCGTACGGATCGAAACAGAGAACGGAGAGCAGAAAGACATTCCGGCTGATGTAACGATCGTTTCCATCGGTTATACACAGGGTGTTCCGTTTGAAACGGATGATGAACATGTCCATGTCATCGGTGATGCTTCCAGAGTAGGCAACCTGCTTACCGGCATCAAAGCTGCCAATGATCTCATTGTAAAGTTCTGAGACAACACATTAATATCGTAATTTACAGCCGTCCGATGACTGCGATACAGTGATACGGACGGCTTTTTCCGGATGACGGTCACAGATCACACGCATTTTGTTTTGCCCGATACCGGTATATCGAGCGGCCTCATCAATGGATAAGAATAATTTGTGGTAATAAGGTATTTCTCCTTCGTTCAATGCTTTTACCAGGCATCTAAAGGCTTCGATCATCTCCTAGCGGGTAATTTCTTCCATATCTCGTCCTCCTTTTTCGTCTGCTTCTCATATCGAAGCTGCGGCGGATCTGCATCTCGATCCGATACATATCAGGTTTTGGAATCCTGGTGATGTACTTTATTAGCCTTGTCTTGTCGATTGTAAAAATCTGCTCCAGCATGACCATGGATGGATACTTCAATCCGATGTCATCCGGAAGCAGATAATGTGTCGGTAGATTTGCCTTTGTATGAACACGCGAAGTCAGGCAGGCAACTATAGTAGTGGGGGAATACTTGTTGCCTTTGTTGTTCTGTATGACCAGAACTGGCCTGACCCCGCCTTGCTCGGAACCTATTGCCGGATCCATGTCGGCCAGATAGATATCTCCTTTTTTGATTTTCTTCATATATCTTTCTATCTCCATGGCAGTGCAATATACTGCTTTGCGCTGCGAATAATCGTTTTGATGTATAAAACCAGGATTTGCATCCTGGCTTCTGTTTTGATTTTATGAATCGTGTTTCCTATTTCACCCTGTGTTCCCGGAAACGGGATACTGTTCAGATCTGATCCGTAGCTGCTG
>DMBB01000172.1 GCA_003446295.1 Erysipelotrichaceae bacterium | reverse complement strand
AAACTGGCACTGGAGATCCTCCCGGAGATCTGGAATTTTTCCTTCCACACTTCCCTGCTTGTTACTGCTGCAGCCTGGGTCATCAAAAAACTGACAGAGGTCATTACCGGGCGTAATCTGATCATTACGACGGCCAATCTGGCGGATCTGTTCACCCGCTGGGAGGGGTATGCCCTTCTGCTGTTCGGTGTGATGCTTGTACTGGTCTACACCTCCATGGAGCTGTTTGCCAGCTTCTATTTTGCGGATGATCTTCTCAACGGAAGACAAGGAGGCAGATACTCCGGTGTGCTTGCTTGTATCAAAAAAGGCGTGGCTGCCCTGAAGCGGTTTATGACGCCTGAAGGCATTCCGGTACTGCTGTTTATCCTGTTTATCGTTCCTCTGATCGGGATCGGTTTTACCGTCAGTCTGACCCGTACATACTACATTCCGAATTTCATCATGGAGGTCGTCTTATCCACCCCGCTTTACACGGTCATCTATGTTGTGCTGGTCATTGCGGTGGCATTGATCGCACTGCGCAATTTATTTGTACTTCCGGCGATCCTGATCGACGGACTCGACGCAAAAAGCGCCATCCAGAGATCCAACAAACTGATCACTCTGCACTGGAAAGATTTCTTCCCCAAGATGCTGAAATATGTTTTGAAGCTCGGCGTGATCAAAGTCGTGGGATATCTTCTGTTCCTGATCCTGCCGGCTCTGCTGCTCGCTATAGCCGGGTACGATCTTCCGAGACATTACAGTCTGGATATTCTTACCATCCTGGAAACCGGCAGACAGCTGAGTGCGCTTGAAGAGCGCATCCTGCTGAATCGCATCCTGTCAGTATTCGCTGTGCTTGAAGGCGGTTATCTCAATTCCGTGGTATCGATGCTGATGGGAGGACTGCTGATCGTACGGTTCCTGCGCTTCTATCTCGACTATACACGGCCGAAGGAAGAACGTCTTCTTCTCAGCCGTCCGCACAGGTATTCCTATATTGCAAAGCTGATCCGTTCCCTGCTGGTCGCTGTGGGGATCGCGCTTGCTTCGATACCGGCGGGAGCTTTGTTCGATATTTATCTGCAGTACAAAACACCTGTCAATATCATTGCCCATCGGGCAGGAGGCTCGCTGGCTCCGGAAAACTCAGTTGAAGGGATCGATGCGGCTGTACAGTATCAGTGTTACGGAAGCGAGATCGATGTTCAGAGAACATCAGACGGCTATTACATCATCAATCATGACAGTGACTTCAGCCGGCTGGCAGGCGTATCCAAAGCAGCACAGGAAATGACACTGCAGGAGATCAGATCTCTGAATCTCAAAGACACCACCGGAAACGGTGCCGTTCTGCATCCGGCAACCATTGAAGAAATGCTGGATGCGTCAAAAGGCAGGATCACGCTGTTCATTGAGCTCAAGGGCACGACTGCCGACAGGCAGATGGTGGATGATCTGGCTGCCATGATCCATGAAAAGGATTGTGCTGAGAATATCAGACTGATCTCTCTGAATTATGATGTCATCAATTATGCAGAAACAAAGTATCCTGAATTTGAGACCGGCCTGCTGTTCTTCGGGGCTTATGGAGACACCAGTGCCCTGAACTGCGACATCCTGATCATGGAAGAAGAGATCGCAACCGATACCCGTATTGCCTTAGCTGAGAATGACGGCAAGAAAACAGCAGTATGGACAGTCAATTCAATGTCCTCTATGGAAAAGTATCTAGATTCAAATGTGAATGCGATCATTACCGACAACATTGAACTGGCTCATACCGTACAGGAAGAACTGGATGACCGGACGGATTATGAAATGATACGCAGCTGGATCGGTGATATCTGGAATTAAGAAAGAGCTCCGTCATATGATCAATGATCATGTACGGAGCTTTTGTCTGCATAGAAAGAGACGGCTCTGTACCGTCCCCTTTTCATGATCGATCAGTTTGTTCCTGCAGGAATTCCGTGACTGCCCTGCACATCATATCGGGATGAACGTCATATTCATGATCATCATCCTCTATGACTGTCAGACGGCAGTTTTCATACAGCACTGCTGCACGTATTGAACTTTCCAGAGGGATCAGTTCATCCTGTTCCCCGTGTACGATCAGTACAGGTTTGCTGAAGTGCTGTGCATATGCCTCAGGATGGATCTGCTGTGCTGACCGGAAATAGGCACTTCCAAGCCTGCTTCCCCATATTTCCAGATCCTCCGGTATATTGTGCGGATCAAATGTGATGCCCAGGAAATTCCCGTTCCTGGCATTTTCCGGAATGGTGACTGCCGGTGACAGCAGGATCAGCGCCTGATAATCATCCGGCCGCATGCCTGCCAGCATCATAGCCAGCAGACCCCCTTGTGAATGACCACACAGATACAGGTCCGTCACAAACGGCAGATTCTCTGCATATTCCGTGACAGCTGTCAGATTTGAGACCCATTGATTGATTGTGTGGTCCCTGAATAAGCCATCGCTTTTGCCGTGCCCGTACAGATCTGCTCTCAATACGGCGAAACCTGCTTCGTTCAAAGCTTTCTGCAAAGCAGTCAGAAATGACTCCTCCATGTGCCCGGTCAGTCCATGAACAAGCAGTACCAGTGCACAGGATGAATCGTGCGGCCTGTCCAGCTTTGCATGGAGTCTGATCTCTCCGTCTAATATGTAAAACTCCTGTGAGATCATTTCTTTCTTCTGATAACGCCGTTATTCTTTTTGACAGGCTGTTTTTTCGGTGTTTTATGCTTTCTGACAGAATAACCG
>DMBB01000336.1 GCA_003446295.1 Erysipelotrichaceae bacterium | reverse complement strand
TGGTGGAGCTGAGGGGAGTCGAACCCCTGTCCAAGAATAGTCCCACATCTCGGCGTCTACAGTTTATCCTGTTGCTTAATAAGACATCAGATATGAGAACAGGCAATCGATCTGATGAATCTGTCTGTTGATTGTCAGGTTTCCTCTACAGACATCAAGGTCACCTTATCTGTTTGAATTACGCAGTCATTACAGAACAGCTAATGCAATGACCGGGTCGCTGCGAGCTATTTAGCTTAAATTAAGCAGCGAAAGCGAAACTATTGTTTCTATTTGCGTTTAAATTTAGTTGGTGATATGGTCACCGCTCCACTGCAGCCGGGATCAAACTCAAACCTGTCGAAACCATTACAACCCCATGAATGCACTTCTCAGTGCATACGTAATATAGCACCCGCTTGACCGACAGTCAATAGGGTCAGATGAGGTCCTTCAGATACTTTTCAGCATCATGAAGTTCCCATCTGTTCAGGTACATGACCCTGTAGTGAGGATGATACGCTTCCCTGTATATATCACTGTGGTGCACAGGCGGATATGCCTGTGAACGGTACTTTGCCATGAATTCTGCTGTTTCATCTTCTGAGAAACGGTATCCGTAAGCTTTGTAATTCAGCCTGAACACTTTGATCTTATGCATGAAATCTGCCAGGGAACCTCTGGAAGAATTAGCGGTTGAAACAAACCAGTCATTCACTTCTTCCGGTGAATACAGTGTTTTAGCCTTTGCCAGTTCAAGTCTGCACAGGCCGTTCCCGATCGGTGTAAACAGTTCACAGTTCTCATCAGCTTCTGTTTCTTCATATTCCATGATCAGTCTGCCAAGGCTCTGTTCCGGATCAGATACAGCATGTTCCGGTCCGAATGTATTCTGGTACAGAAGCTTCATGCAGTCCTGCGGAGTCATAAGAGGATATTTTTTTGCGTGCTGTATCAGGATCTCTTCAAATTCTTCCATACTTACCTCAGTTTCAATGCTTTTTCCATTTCTCGTTTCGCATCACGCAGTTTGCTTGCTTCACGCTTATCATACAGGTCCTTGCCCTTTGCCAGAGCAAATTCCAGTTTTGCTTTGCCGTCTTTCAGATAGATCCTGGTCGGAACCAGGGTATATCCCTTGATGCGGACTTTATCATACAGTTTGCGGATCTCGTATTTATGAAGCAGAAGCTTCCTGTCACGGTCCGGATCAACGTTGAACATATTTCCGTACTTATAGGGTGATATATGCATTGCTTTGATCCATGCTTCACCGTTTCTGATCGATATGTACGAATCATTGAAGGAGATCCTGCCGTCTCTGACAGACTTGATCTCCGTCCCCGTCAGGACAAGACCTGCCTCATATTTTTCTTCAAGGAAATAATCATGTGACGCTCTTCTGTTGACTGCTACATTCTTTTCCTTATCGTTTTTTCCTGCCACCTGCTTTACCTCCGGAAGACTTCCGTTTTACCGTTGTTTTCCTTGTTTTCTTTGCATCGGTTTTCCTTGCCGATCTTTGGTTTCCGGAACGTCTTGTTCTGTCTGCAGATCTTCTTCCGCGATCACGTTCCCCGGACTGTTTCTTTTTTGAAGGATCTGTTTTTTCTGCAACTTCAAAGTCGATCGATGATGTTTCTTTGCTTGCGGCAACGACCCGTATCCTGACACTCTGACCGATCGTATATCTCTTTTTCGTACGCTCACCAACCAAAGAATATGTATCCGCATCAAATGTGTAGTAGTCACCTTTGATGGAACCGATCGATACCATTCCTTCTACTGTATCAGGAAGCTGTACATAAAAGCCGAAGCTTGTGACGGTGCTGATGATGCCTTCATAGATATTGCCGATCCTGTCGATCATGTATTCGGCCTTCTTCATATCCTCGACATCCCATTCCGCATCTGCAGCATTGCGTTCCTTCGCGGATGACTGTACGGCATAATCCTTCATGTTCGCTTCATCCGTATACAGATCCCCGCTGTGTCCGTTCTCAAAATAATACTTTCTCAGCATTCTGTGAACGATCAGATCGGGATATCTTCTGATCGGAGAAGTGAAGTGCAGATATTCATCTTCTGCCAGTGAAAAATGTCCGACACAGGCAGGATCATACTTTGCCTTCTGCATGCATCTCAGCAGCATCTTAGACAATACCGGATAGCATTCCAGATCTTTTGCGCCATTCAGGTATTCCTGCAGCTTTTTCGGCGTTGCCGAACCGCCCGTCACGGTCAATTTATGACCGAGATGATAGGAAAGTGTTTCAAAGCTTCTGAGTTTCTTAGCCTGCGGTTCTTCATGAATACGGTACAGTGCCGGTATGTGATTCTTTTTCATCAGATTGGCAACAGCTACATTGGCAGCGATCATGAAATCTTCGATCATCATTTCTGCTTCACCGCGCTCTGCCGGAGCCACATTGACCGGTTTGCCGTTTTCATCAACATCGATCTTTGATTCCGTTGATTCAAATTCCATCGCGCCTTTGGCATTGCGCATCCTGCGGATCGCTTTTGCGCACTGTCTCATATCGGTGAACAATGAACCGAGATGTGCATATCTTTCTTTCAGTTCCTGATCACCATCGAATATTTTATTGACGTTTGCATAAGTCATCCGTTCATCTGAATGGATCACTGACGGATAGACTTCATAATGAACAGTCGTCCCGTCCCTTGCGACCATCATTTCCACTGTATTTGTCAGACGGTCTGTACCGGGATTCAGACTGCAGATCCCGTTGCTTAATACATGCGGCAGCATCGGTACGACCTTATCAAGCACATACACTGAAGTTCCGCGTTCATAGGCTTCCTGATCCAGCGGACTGCCTTCTGTCACATAGTGTGAAACATCCGCGATGCTGACTCTCAGCAGCCATCCTTCCGGGATCACTTCGATGGATACGGCGTCGTCAAAGTCTTTGGAATCATCTCCGTCGATCGTGACGGTAATGACATCTCTCAGATCTTTTCTGCCTGCCAATTCTTCTTCGGTCAGTGAATCGCCGAATGAATTTGCCTGTTCCATAACAGCAGGCGGGAATTCCGGAATGATGTCATGGTTCAGAAGTACGGACGTGATATCAACACCCGGATCATCCTTATGCCCGATCACACGTTCCACGGCGAACCGCATGGGTGCTTCGTATTTTTCAATGAACAGTTCCACCTTCAGTCCTTCGATCGGATGCAGATCCTTCGGGATCCTGACCCTGTAGCCGGGCTGGATGCGGGAGTCATCCACTGTACACTGGAGTCCTTTGGAAGTCAGCTCAAATGTACCGGTATATCTGACACGCCCGCGCTTGAGCACCTGGCGCACCGCTCCGGTATCGGTTCCTCTTTTCAGAGAAACAAGCACAGTATCCCCGTGCATAGCGCCGTTCAGGTCATCCGGCATAATCACAATGGACTCTTCATTCTCCCTGTCGATATACCCGACGCCTTTCCTGGAAAGACTCAGCGTCCCCTCGATCAGACCCGCCTGTTTTCTGGTCATATATTTATTCTGTTTATTGCGGACCAGGAGGCATTCCTCTTCCATCTCATCAATGAGCTTGCTGAAACGCACAAAATCACCTGATGTTTTCAGGCCCAGTGCTTTCTCGATCGCATTCCTGTCCAAAGATGAACGCTTTGCCCGTTCAACGATATCCAATATCTTTTCTTTCATATTTTCCATAATCCTACTTTAACAAAAGCAGCCGGCATTTACACCGACTGCTTTGTTTTTTGTTGTTAATCAACCACGCGAATCAGAATGACCAGAACGAAGAACAGGATACCAAGTACCATTGTTGCATTCGAGATCACCTTTTCTGATCCTCTCTCTTTCACATTTGCGAACAGATTCAGGCCGCCATTTCCGGTAAATGCTCCGGAGATGCCGTCTGATTTTCCGCTTTGCAGTAATGAGAGAATGATCAGCATCGCAGATACGATCATTAATAACGCCTTAAGCATGACCGATAATAACTCCTTTCGCCAGTGCCGAATCATTATAGCAGAGATTTTTCAGCCTTGTAAATAGAATTCAGCCTGATTGCGCATAACAAGCGCATTTTATGACGTTTGTTCAGCAGTCTCAAATATCCTGCAGGAGGTTTTCAGCATGATCTGCAGGCTTGACCTTCTGATAGGCTTTCTGAATAAGCCCGTTCTCGTCGATCAGATATGTGGAACGTTCGATCCCCATATACTTTCTGCCGTACATGGACTTTTCTTTCCAGACATCGTATGCCTTGATCACTTCAGCATCCGGATCGGACAGCAGCGTGAACGGCAGACTGTATTTCTCTTCAAACTTCTTGTGCGAACTGACACTGTCCTTTGAGATGCCCAGAACCAC
>DMBB01000087.1 GCA_003446295.1 Erysipelotrichaceae bacterium | reverse complement strand
TCTGTCCATGTGCTTCCGCCTGTCAGTTCTCTCAGTTTTTCAATGATCCTGGATTTGCCGGTCGTTTCACTGAAACGCACACGCTCCGGCATCTTGGAAGCGTCGATCCTGTTTCTGTATTCAGGTGAAGTGACATACGGGCAGTGCGGGTTGATCCATCCCAGGAACAGACACAGCGGCTTATCCGGATCAACGGGATGCAGGATCCTGTCGATCGCTGCTTGTGTGTCTTTCAGGTCTTTCGCTTCAAGTCTGCTTCCGCCTTCGACAACGCCTGTAAAATGCATGTAGCGGTCTTTCTTTTCCTGCGGAGCACCAGGCAGTCTGAACGGTCTTGTGCCGACAGGCTCAGACTCGTCATAATAATAGATCTCGTCCGCATGTTTGTAGTCCAGTCCTTCATACTGTCCTGCAATAAGATCATTTCTGCCGTTCATCCAGACATAGTATCCGGCATCCTTCAGTTCTGAAAACAGTGAGCTCTCATCAGGATGCAGCAGATGCGTCATCGTGCGATGTCCCCTTGTATGGGGATAAAGCCCTGTAAAGAAGCTGCAGCGGCTCGGTACACATACGGGATTCTGGCAGAAAGCGTTGGAAAAACTGACAGCTTCGGTCTCCTGCAGACGGTCAAGTACCGGCGTGCAGGAAGCGGGATTTCCCAGATGTGCTACAGCGTCAGCACGCATTTCATCGGGATTCAGAATAATGATATGAGGTCTTTTCATACAATTGCCTGCTCCTTATTTCATTTTTTTCAGGCGTACCAGTGTATCACCGTGTCTGCGTTCATCCTGGACGATCCGTTTCAGCCACGGATATGTGCCTGTTAATTTTTCATGTTCGTTTGCGGCATCATATTCGCTCTGAGCCATCATGTTCATCGTGCCTTTGAGTCCGAATATACCCCTGACGACCGCAAAGAACGTGCGGTCTCCTTTTCTTTGTTTCCCTTCAGAACCGGTCTGACGCTCCAGCAGAAACACATGTGCCTGTTTGTCATCCCGGATCTTCAGCAGAGCCTGCCGTACTCGGGGATCTTTGGCCTTTCCTGCCATCATTTCATACACGGGAATACTGTCATTCGCATACTGCATGATCTTCAGCAGTTCTTTTTGTTTGTTACTGTTCATATTTTTTCTGCAGGATCTGCCGGATCTCACCCAGATCATATACCGCGTGATCCGGTCCGAAGTCGATCAGTCCCTGCTCCTTTTCTATTTTTGTCAGTGCCGCAATGACTGTTGATCCGGCATTTCTGCCTGCCAGCAGATCACTGACACTGTCCCCGGCATAAATGCTTTCCGTGCAGCCCAGCTGTTCCATGGCATACAGAATGCCGTCCGGTGCGGGTTTAGCCTTCAGATGATCATCCTGGCATACCAGCACATCAAAATACTGTTCCAGATCAAAGTCCTTCAGGATCAGTTCCAGTGATTTTCTGAGTCTGGATGTAACGATGCCGGTCGGGTATCCTTTTTCCTTCAGCCATGTCAAAAGTTCAACTGCACCTTTCATCGGCTTCATCAGTTCCCGGAGATGCTGTTCCTGAAACCGTCTGTATTCTTCCATCACTTCATATACATCCGCATTCGGAAAGAACTTGCGCATCTCTGTCTCAAGAGGAGGACCGAGAACTTCTGTCTTTCGTTCATCGGTGAATTCTTCCGGGGTGGCATAGATCTCAAATACATGTGCATAGCTGGAAATAACAGCCGGCTCCGAATCCATTAATGTTCCGTCAAAATCAAATAATACTGCCGGTAAATTCATGCCTTATCTTCCTGATCCTTGTTTTCCAGATATGTGTACAGTTTGTTCTTAAAGTTCGTGGTTGCGTTGTATCCTTCTTCTTTCAGGATAAAGTTCGTCACTGCAGACTCGATCAGGATGCGCATGGAACGTCCGGTACTGACAGGCAGTACGATCGTCGGGATCAGGATATCCAGGATCCTCGTAAATCTCGAGGATACTTCTCCCAGCCGTTCATATTCATCATTGGGATCGTATTTCACCAGATTGATCACAAGATCAACAACATGCTTATCCATCAGACAGTTGGCCCCGTACATCCTGGCAACATCTACGATGCCGATGCCTCTGAGTTCCAGCATACCCTTCAGCAGGTCCGGTGCATGTCCGACGATCCTGTTGTGTATTTTCTGCAGATCAACGCGGTCATCCGCGATCAGGACCTGGCCGTCCCTGATCAGTTCAAGCGCTGTTTCAGACTTGCCCATGCCGCTGTCCGCAAGCAGAAGCACGCCTTTTCCGTAAACGCTCATCAGCACGCCTGATACAGTCGTTTCTTCAGCCAGTTTCTCATCCAGATATGTGATCAGATCAACGACCATTCTGTACGTATCAAACGGCGTTCTGAAGATCGGGAAGTTCCGTTCATCAGCGACCTGCTTCAGTACCGGAGGGATCGGATTGTTGTGTGTTATCAGCATCATCGGCGTCAGAGGGTCCGTGATCGGTTCATAGCGTTCACGCTGCTGTTCTTCGTTCAGCGTTTCGATAAACCGCATTTCCTTATGACCCATAATAATGACACGGCGGGGGCTTGTCGGCTTGACGTAGCCCATCAGTTCAAATCCCGGACGGTTGATATCCGGAACGACTACCCACCTCTTTAAAGATTCTTCATTACCGGTCAGCTGTTCAAACTGAAAGAAATCTTTGATTTCACTGATCAGTACTTTTTTATCATATGTTTTTTCTTCCATTGCAGACTCCGTTCAAATGGATTATAACATGCCGGTCTTTTACTTGATAAGACAGGGTACATAACTTTACCGAACAGTCGTCATGACAACAACAAAAGGGACTGTGTTCAGTCCCCGTTATTGCTGTTCTGTTTCTCTTTCGTCCATTTCAGAGTTTTTTTCAGATACTGTCCCGTCCAGCTTTCCGGAACTTCTGCGATCTGTTCCGGTGTTCCGCAGGCGATCACGGTTCCGCCGTTGTCGCCGCCTTCCGGACCAAGATCAATGATCCAGTCAGCACACTTGATCACATCAAGATTATGCTCGATGACGATCACGGTATCACCGTTGTCAACGATCCTCTGCAGGATGGCGATCAGTCTCTTGACATCATCCGTATGAAGACCTGTCGTGGGCTCATCCAGAATATAGACAGTTTTGCCGGTCGCCTTTTTCTGGAGCTCACTGGCAAGCTTGACACGCTGTGCTTCACCGCCTGACAGTGTTGTGGAAGACTGTCCGAGCTTCAGATAGCCAAGACC
>DMBB01000163.1 GCA_003446295.1 Erysipelotrichaceae bacterium | reverse complement strand
ACAAACAGACGGAAGAATATTTATGGATCCTGCTGTTTCGGATACTGTATGCGAGTGCTTCAGGAACAATGAAACTCAGGATCCTTTGTACTGGTGAATATGAGCAGAAGCACATCTGGCTCCGCAATATTCCGCATCTGTATGATCATGGCCAGCGCATGATCATAACTGAGAACAGCCGCATCATTCTCCAGCATGCCGGTGAGTATGAAGGCAATCTGCTGTATGTCGTGATGAATACGGATCTGCTCCAGGAGATTCCTTCAGGAAACAGAATGATCTGGGTGATGGATAATCATGAACGGCTGAAAGAAGATGAGCTGTATGTCAGATATGCTGATGGCAATGTTGTATTTGAAGAAAACGGTCATTCTATGACGGCTGCAGCAGATCAGATCAAGGAACCGGATTATTTCTCAATGACATCAATGCTGAACTGCAGATACAGGATGGATTTTTCTTACAGAACGCTTGATCCGGGTTTTCTTGATCTGTTTCACTGCAGTGAACCGCAGGACCTTCAGATCAGGGAGAACTGGCTGAACCATCATACTTATGAAGCGATTCAGACACCGCTGGGGCTTGATCGTTCAGGGGGCCTGATCTGTCTGAATCTGCATGAAACAGGCATGGGACCGCATGGACTGATCGCGGGCACAACAGGCAGCGGCAAATCAGAACTGATACTGAGCATTCTGCTGGGTCTGTCCGTCAACTATTCACCGAGAGAACTGCAGTACATACTGATTGATTTCAAAGGAGGCGGGATCCTTCAGGCACTGTCTTATGGTGACTCATATATACCGCATCTGGCAGGTGTATTGACAAATCTTGATGAAAGCAGGATCGATCGTGCCATCGTTTCTTTTTCAAACGAATGCAGGCGCCGGGAACGTCTGTTTCAGGAAGCAGGCAGTATATCCGGAAATACCGTATCCAATATCGATGATTATCAAAGGTCATGGAAAGGACAGCTTCCATACCTGCCTCATCTGATCATTCTTGTTGATGAATTTGCTGAACTGAAGAAGGAATATCCTGAATTTCTGAAAGAATTGATTTCATTGGCAAGAGTGGGCAGAAGTCTGGGAATGCATCTGATCCTGGCGACCCAGAAGCCTGCAGGAATCGTAGATGAGCAGATCACATCCAATTGCCGCTTCACGATCTGTCTGCGTGTACAGAGCAGGCAGGACTCTATCGAAGTGCTGCATTCAGATGAAGCATATTCACTGAAGGCACCCGGAGAATTCATTATGCGCTGTGACGGCGCTTCCATATTCGGAAAGGGGGGATATGCAGGCAAAAAGATCGTCCTGCAGGAGGCTTCTGCAGCCATGATCAGCCATACAGGAGAGATCCTGCAGAGCTATGGAGGAGAACTGTCATCTGTATCAGAAGGTGCTGTTGCAGTGCGGTATCTGATCCAGTACGGGGAATCCATGGGCATCTATACGGAAGGTATATGGCGTGAAGAGCTTCATCAGCTGAACAGCCATGAGATCGCTTCGATGCCTGATGGCAGTATCGGTATCCTGGATGACTATTACAAAGGACAGCAGCCTTATCTGCAGATCGAAGGAATGCTTCCGGGGATCGCAGTGATCGCAATGGAGCATGATGTCAGGCTCTCGTTCCTGAGAGCGTTCCTGTATATGACGATGATGACAGATCGATATGAATACTGTCTGATCGATGATATCGGCGTCAGAGAGACATGGATCACTGAATGCTCGTTAATCGCCGGATACGGGTCATTGATGGATCAGGATTTTATCGGAAGACTGATCTCCGTCATCTGTGAAAAAGAACGTCAGCGCACGCTTTGGGTGATCATCACGGACTATGCATCTATGCAGGAAATGAATGATGCGCTTCATCTGAAATTGAGAAGGATCATGGACAGCTGTGAAAAATACAATGTGAGATTCCTCATCATGGCATCCGGTCCCGCTTCATTTCCTTACAGAGATCTGACATTATTCCGGACAAGGATCAGTCTGAAGAACACCAGTCAGTCTGATCTCAGTACATTTTTCGAACGGAATGTCCGTATCAGCGAAAGCCATGACGGATTCGGTCTGATCAATGGCAAAGAGATCCTGCGCTTTGTTTATCCTCTGATCTCAGGATCACGGCTCAGCACCCGCTGCAGGGAATTCAAATCACAATACCCGCGATCCGTATCAGAACAGATCCCTGTCATGCCTGAGAAGATATGTCTGAGTGATTACCACGGCAAAGGCAGGCCGCTGGGCGTCAGCAGGAAAACATGCAGATGGAAAGATATACCTGCACATGAAACATTACTTGTGATCGCCACCTATTTGGAGGAACTTGAAAGTCTTTATGAGATATACTGTGCAGCTTATCCTGATGAAACGATCATCAACAAAGAACCGGAACAAGAAGGAATGATCATATTCATGACGCTGGATGTTTACCGCGAATCATCATTTGCGGCCAGAAAAAAGAATATGTCTCTTCTGTATGCAGGTGAAGGTTTCCATGACCAGTATGTGTTTTCTGTCAGACAGAAATACCGGATCTCGGAAGGACAGGGGATATGGATATGCGGTCAGAAAAGCGAGGTGCTGCAGCTTGCAGGACAAAGATAAAAAAACAGTCACGCTGATGATGTTCGTGGCTGTCAGGTCAGTATGGTATGAATGCCGTTTTTCAGTCAGTTATACCTTGAACGAATGCTTTGATCTCCTGCAGCATCAGCTGCTCCATGAATCCCTTACACCTGATCCTGCTATGTTCTTTGACTATGAAGCAAAACGATATCTCGATCCGGATATACCTCTGTACAGACTGGGGATCACCCGCTGCAGGTATGTGATCATCTGTTAACGGAATCTGGTACGGAAGGAACATCTGCGGCACAGTTCCTCACGAAGCTCATGTCTGCGAAATCCTTCACAGATCGATCTGTAGCGCTCACTGTTGAGAATATCACGCAGTGTCATTGTATGGAGGTTTCCAAGATCGATCACCCCCTCAGCATCCAAACAGCATGGAACGACCTTACCGCTGCACAGGACCGCGATCTGGTCCAGTGCACCGCGGCATGTGCCATTCTGACTCACCACATCTGCCTCCATATCAGGCCAGTCAAACGGTTTTGAAAAGTCTGCATAGACATGATTCATAAGTCTGTAGCTGCCCGGTTTGGATGTTTCATCAAACGGAAAGCGTTCATGCAGCAGATCCAGGCATTCCCTGGTCTTAGCAAGTTCCATCTGATCCGTACGCCAGAAGCGCAGCTCACAATACGGCCGTTCATACTGCGATGCCTGTTCACAATACTTCAGTACCGGTTCCATATATTCTTTTGGAGAAAGCTTCATAAATTCAATGGACTGGACGGAGAAAGACACTTTGCGGATGCAGTCGTGAGGTTTGAGACGGCTGATGAGAATGCCGTTTGTCACAAGCTGTACCTGCATGCCGTACCGGTCACAGACAGACAGGAACGCATCGATCTCAGGATGCAGAAGGGGTTCACCTTGAACATGAAGACAGATATACGGAGTGATCTCAGAGACCTGTCCGACTACAGCTTCAAAAAAACTGCTGTCCATATACATCCGCTCTCTTTCGGAAACCGTACAGAAGGAACAGCTGAGGTTGCATGCACTGGTGATCTCGATATAAACACGCTTCAGCATGAGACCATTGTAACTGAAAAAAGTTCCGGACGAACCGGAACTTTTGATCAGTGGATGGATCTTGCAAGAAATTCTGCCGTTCTTGGTGACAGGGGATTCAGGAAGAGCTGCTCAGGTGAACCTTCTTCTTCGATCACACCCTGATCCATGAACACGACTCTGTCTGCGACTTCACGTGCGAAGTTCATTTCATGTGTGACGATGATCATCGTCAGACCTTCATCAGCCAGCTGTTTCATGA
>DMBB01000339.1 GCA_003446295.1 Erysipelotrichaceae bacterium | reverse complement strand
CAGTGAATGCTCATATGTTATACTGGAATCAGAGAAACACGGAGGCATCAGATCATGCGGAATATTGATTTCCCGGACATCACAATCCCGATCCAGGGACTTGATGATGTGATTCTGCCGGACATGGTCAGGATACGGCAGAAGTTCAGCTCCGACAGGATCATGGATATTCCTGCCCATATCAGAAAAGAATTTGAAAGACATGATTACGCTTCTCTTGTGAAAGGAAAACGGATCGCTGTTACTGTCGGCAGCAGGGGGATCCCCGATAATGCGCTGATCGTCAGAACGATCTGTGAACAGCTGAAAGAATGGGGAGCCAGTCCTTTCATCGTGCCTGCCATGGGCAGCCATGGCGGCGGCACAGCATCGGGCAATCTGGAGATACTGGAAGGATACGGCATTACGGAAGAAAACATCGGTGTCCCGGTATGCGCGTCCATGGATGTCGTACAGATCGGAACGCTGGATGATGAGGCAGAAACACCTGTATACTGCGACCGCTTTGCGTACGAAGCAGACGGGATCGTTGTATACAACAAGGTCAAGCCGCATACGGATTTCAAAGGAGAACATGAGAGCGGCCTTCTGAAAATGATGGCGATCGGTCTGGCAAAGCATAAAGGATGCTCACAGCTGCATAAACGCGGATTCGATACGTTTGCCCAAAACATTCCCAAGGCTGCGGAAGTGTTCCTGCAGAAGATGAATGTCGTCTTTGCGGTTGGCGTTGTGCAGAATGCGTATGATCGGATCTCCGACCTGAAAGTATATCCGCATGATGAGATCATTGCCGGGGATGCAGAACTCCTGAAGATCGCAAAGCAGCGCTTCCCGCGCTTTGGCTTTGACAATATCGACGTGCTGGTCATTGACCGCATCGGCAAGGATATTTCCGGAGAAGGCGCAGACCCGAATGTGACCGGCAGGGGTTTCATGCCGTATTTCAAGGACGACTTCCATACAAAGAGACTGTTCATCCGCGGACTGAGCGAACAGAGCCATCACAATGCATGCGGGCTTGGCCTTGCGGACATCACTACCCGCAGATGTCTGAATTCCGTGGACTGGGAAAGCACATGGATCAACGTCACGACCAATCTGATGATCGACGGCGGAAAGATCCCGTTCTATGTGAACAATGACTATGACGCACTGCGCACAGCATTAAGAACATGTCCGCGCATTGACTATGCCCAGGCAAGGATCGCCAGGATCCGCGATACGCTCTCCCTGAATGAATTCGAAGTATCAAAAGCACTGGCAGAATCATTGAAAGATATGCCGGATATTGAGATCCTGAGCAGCCCTTATCAGCTGCAGTTTGATGAAGAAGGTTTCCTGGAAGATTTTGCATAAGGAGTTTCATGGTGAAAACAAAGCTTCTGATCATCGCAGATGATATGACCGGTACACTGGATACGGGCATACAGTTTGCCAAGCAGGGCATCACGGTATCGGTCGTGACGGATCCGGAATCTCTTTCCGGAACGATCCCGACAGACTGTGAAGTACTGGCTGTCAACAGCAGTTCCCGCCACCTGACTCCCCAACAGGCATATGACGCCGTATACCGGATCGCCCTGATGGGAAAGCAGGCAGGGATCCCGTACATCTACAAAAAGACCGATTCTGTACTGAGAGGAAATATCGGTGCTGAACTGAGCGCTGCCCTGCAGGCATCAGAAGCAGAGTGTCTTGCCTTTGTGCCATCCTATCCGGCAATGAACCGCATCACGAAAAACGGCATTCATTATGTTGATGAGATCCCGCTGTCCGAAAGCATCTTCGGACGGGATCCGTTCAATCCGGTCAAAGAATCAGATGTCGCAAAGCTGATCGGCCTGCAGACAGAGGTATCTGCACACAGGCTGGATGAGATGACCGGAAATGGCATCATCATAGCAGATGCAGGAAGCGACGAAGATCTGCATACTGTCGGAATACAGCTGAAACAGGCAGGAATGCTGGGGGTCAGTGCAGGCTGCGCCGGTTTTGCAAAGTTTCTGCCGGAACTGCTGGAGCTCAAAACAGAAGAGCAGCCGGCAATACCGGACCCCGGAAACCGTCTGCTTGTCATATCAGGCAGTCTGAACCCGGTCACGCGTCTGCAGCTGGACGAAGCAGGAGTCTGCTGCTTCCGCAGAGTCTATTTGAGCAAAGAGCAGAAGCTGGATGCACAGCATGCTCAGCTTCCGGAAATCAATGAACCATGGATGATCCTGGATTCACTGGATAGCAGTGAAAGCATTACAGCGGATACTGCAGACAGCAATGAAGCAATACGCAGCGCAATATCAGACAACATCGGTATTCTGGTTTCACGTCTCTTGAACGGCTATGACGGAACCGTCATGATCATCGGCGGTGATACGCTGCTCGCCAGTCTGAAACAGCTGGGATGCACACAGATGAAGCTGCTCTCGGAGGTGTTCCCCGGCATCGTGCTCTCACAGATCAATGTGAACGGCACAGACCGTCTTCTTATCAGCAAATCCGGCGGATTCGGGACCGAAACACTGCTGAAAGACCTGAAACAATGGATGGAGGAATTACACAATGAAAACAGCTGAAAGACCGCTGCTGGCAGTGACCATGGGAGATCCTGCCTCGATCGGACCGGAGATCACCGTCAAAGCCCTGGCAGATCCGGAAGTTTTGGCAAAATGCAGACCGCTGATCATCGGCGATGCCTGCATGATGGAACAGGCACTGAAGATCACAGGCCATGAAGAAATGAAGATCCACGCCGTATCCTCACCTGCAGAAGCACGCTTTGCATACGGAGCGATCGATGTGCTGGATATGAAGCTGGTTGATGCCGAAACGCTTCCCTTAGGCAAGGTATCAGCTGAAGCAGGGGAAGCTGCTTTCCGCTACGTGGAAAAAGCAATCGAACTTGCCATGAACAATGAAGCAGACGGCACGGTTACCAATGCCTTGAACAAAGAGGCCATGAACCTTGCAGGACATCATTTTGCCGGACATACAGAGATCTACGCCCACTATACGCATACGGACAAATACACGATGATGCTGGCACTGGGCAATATGCGCGTCGTACATGTATCCACCCATGTTTCACTGCGTGAGGCATGTGACAGGGTAAAAAAAGCACGTGTCCTGGAAGTGATCAGGATCGCGCATCAGGCATGCCTGGATCTGGGAATCGAACACCCCAGGATCGGCGTTGCCGGTCTGAACCCTCACAGCGGAGAGCACGGACTATTCGGCACAGAAGAGATCGAAGAGATCATTCCTGCGATCCAGGAAGCACGTGCAGAAGGCATTGACGCAGACGGACCGGTACCGCCGGATACGATCTTCTCCAAAGCCAGAGGCGGATGGTACGACATTGTCGTAGCTATGTATCATGACCAGGGACACATCCCGATGAAAGTGGTCGGATTTGTATATGATCATGACATCGGCGCATGGCAGTCGGTGGAAGGCGTCAACATTACATTGGGTCTTCCGATCGTCCGCGCATCCGTAGACCACGGCACGGCATTTGATCAGGCAGGCAAGGGGACAGCAGATGCCTCCAGCCTGAAGAACGCGATCGACTACGCAGCCAGACTTGCCCAACAGCGCAGATAACATACCCAACAGCACATTCACGCGGTGTGCTGTTTTTACATACGCAATGTCTGAAGAAAAAAGACCCCGTGATTACGGGATCTGCCTGTACA
>DMBB01000322.1 GCA_003446295.1 Erysipelotrichaceae bacterium | reverse complement strand
GTCCGGTTATGATGGCAGTGTACTGCTTGCGGATCTGATGGTCGCTCAGCTGTGCTGCGGCATGCTTGTTCTTTGCATAGACCATGACGCCTGAAACATCCTTGTCCAGTCTGCCGATGGTCCTGACTGTAAAGCCCTCCCCGTAATACTTTGCAAGCAGGCTGCCCATGTCATCCTGATGTTCTTTGCTGGGGTGGCAGGGCATGCCGTAAGGCTTGTTGACGATCACAAGGTCATCGTCTTCGTAAAGGATGTCAGGTGCTTCTTTCAGGAACAGTGCTGTTTTGAGATCCGGCTGTGCAAACAGCAGGCACAGCTGATCCCTGGCATGTACGGTTTCGCTGAGCGGTACAGAAGTCTCATTCAGGAGGATGCCTCTGCTCTGCATGAGGCGGGTAACGGTACGGCGTGAGATATTCATCTGCTTCAGCAGTTCTTTCACAGTCTGTCCGTCTTCAGCAGAAGTGACCGTATGGAAAACACGGTCATTCATCTGACTGGCTTTGATCTGTTTTCTGCTGTATTTATCGCTCATAACAGCGTTATTTTACATGATTTGTCATGATCTTGGAATCATCAAATTGTGGATAACGAGGATGAGTGGGTGACCAATTCCCTGAAAAATACATTTGTATGAGCAGTGCGGTCATATCGTTCAGCTTTCTGCCTGATCAATACCATAATACAGGTGAAGCAGGCAGTGCATGCCGTCATGAAGAAGGAGGACTTCGGTAATGAAAAACATTCTGATCTACGGTGATTCCAATACATGGGGTTATGACAGCTCGCGTTATGTTCCGGAGGCGGATGCTTTCCAGCGCATGACCGAAACAGAACGCTGGCCGGGCATCGTACGCACGATCCTGGGACCGGACTATCACATCATTGAGGATGCCCTGAACGGACGCACGGTCGTATGGGACGATCCGTACTATCCTGATCATAACGGTCTGAAAGGTCTGAAAACAGCATTGGACGTCAACGCGCCGCTGGATCTTGTGGTGCTGGCTCTTGGCTGTAACGAATTAAAGTCATTTTTCAATCTGAGCGCGGACATGATCGCTTACGGCATGGAAAAGCTGATCAAGGAATGCCGGGTGCCGTTATACGGATATCCTGCACCGAAGGTACTCCTTATAGCGCCGGCTCCGGTGCATCCTGAGATCGGCAGACTGCGCAGTGCCAGCAGATTCCCGGAGGGAACATATCAGAAGAGCCTGCAGCTCGGCCCGGCATACAGGAAGGTCGCTGAGCGCTATGGATGCGGGTTCATTGACTGTGCCGAGCTGAACTTTGAGATCAATACAGTCGACGGTCTGCATTACTCACGTGCCGACCACGCTAAACTCGCGCCTGCAGCAGCAGAGAAGATCCGGGAGATGCTGGGATAAACGGATATCCAAATGAACATGTACAGAGCTTGATACGGGGCTCTGTTTTTCATGTCTGTCAGGCGCTTATTATGTGAGAGAAATGCTGTGTTTCACAATAGCCAAACATTTCACAAGTCATTTGTCCGAATCGTACAAAGATGTTTTCTGCGTCCTGTTTTATCATTCAGATACCGGACGAGGGAGAGGATGAATATGAACAACTATCTGAGAAACACAGCTCTGGTTCTGACTGCAGCAGCAGTCCTGACCGGATGCTCATCCGCACCTGCGCAGCCTGCGGAAACTGCCGCAGCAGATGCAGGGGTCAGCGGAGAATTTGAATCCACTGTCAAAGGCAGAAATGCGGACATGACAGTCAAAACGACATTTGAGAACAGTGTCATTACCAAAGTAGAAGTAACCAATCATCAGGAAACAAGCGGGGTGGCTGACGGTGCCCTGGAAGGCGTTCCTGCAGCGATCGTTGAAAACAATTCCATAGCGGTCGATTCCGTTTCAGGCGCAACCATTACTTCCGAAGCGATCAAGCTTGCCGTCAGCAATGCCATTACGGAAGCAGGTCTGAATGTTGAGGACTATCAGAAGGCTCCTGAAAAGCAGGAAACATCCGCGGAAGCTGAAAAGCTGACAGCTGACGTTGTTGTTGTCGGTGCCGGTGGTGCGGGTGTCAGCGCAGCTCTGACAGCACTGCAGGAAGGTGCAGACGTGATCCTGCTGGAAAAGAGCGCTGTACCCGGCGGTGTATCCGTGATCGCCGGAGGACCGATGGGAATCGATTCCCGCCTGCAGAAAGAAGCAGGCGTTGCCGGAACATTCACGGTTGAAGAAGTGCTCGCTTACTGGCAGAGCTACAACGCTTGGATGGATGACGGCATGCTGTTCTACAACATTGCCAGCCAGTCAGGCGAAACGATCGACTGGCTCGGAGAAAACGGAATGCCGTTTGTCTTCATGGGTACGGAACAGGCTGCTCATGCGGATGGCTTCCCGACATACCACATCTATGCAGATCAGGAAAACAAGGCACAGTATTATGTGGATGTTGTAAACAATTTTGAAGCACAGGGCGGCAAAGTTTATTACCAGACAGCAGCTTATGAGCTGAAGGCTGAAAACGACAAGATCACAGGCGTGAAAGCAAGATCAGCTGACGGAAAAGAATATGATATCGACGCTGACGCTGTCATTCTCTGCACAGGCGGCTTCGGAGCCAATGCAGATATGATCGAAGAGCAGGTCGGATTCCCGCTGGAAACATTCACGACCGGAACCCAGACAGGTGACGGCGCAACGATGTCCCAGGCGATCGGTGCCGGCAAGGGCAAGACGATCCAGCAGTACCATGGTGTTACAAGCTATTCCGGTATTCAGACAGGACAGGGCAAGGATGAAATTGCCAAGGCGATCTATCTTGCAAGCTCTCTGTGGGTAAACAGAAGGGCAAGCCGTTTTGCACCGGAAGACCTCAACTATGACACAGC